>JALOLA010000122.1 GCA_025456205.1 Acidobacteriota bacterium
TGTAGGAGTAGGCGGCGATGGCGATGGGCCCGATCAGCGCCGGGGCCAGCTTGGAGGTGAGGAAGATGGCCGTCGGCCCGTCGGCGCCGCCGATGATGCCGATGGAAGCCGCCTGGGCCGGGGTGAACTTGAGCAGCAGCGCCCCGATGAAGGTGGCGAAGATGCCGATCTGGGCGGCGGCTCCCAGCAGGATGGTCTTGGGGTTGGAGAGCAGGGTGGAAAAATCGGTCATGGCGCCGATGCCCAGGAAGATCAGCGGCGGGAACATCCCGGAGGTGACGAACTGGTAGATGATCCCCAGCACCGAGCTGGTGGTGGTGTTGAACACGTACTGCCGCGTCATCGGGTCGATCATGTACACCGACAGGCTGTTGAACAGCTGCACCGGCAGGGGGATGTTGCCGACGATGATGCCGAAGCCGATGGGCACCAGCAGCAGCGGCTCATACTCCTTGCGGATGGCGATATAGATGAACAGCAGGCCGATGAGGATCATGATCAGGTTCTTGTAGGAAAAATTCAGTACGCCGCTGGTCCCGGCGATCTGTTCGACATAGCCCTGGAACTTGGCGCGGACGGCGTTCTCCGGGCCCCGGCCCACGGCCAACGAGGTCACCGCCGCGACGGCCCGGCCCTCCTCCACGGCCACGACCTTGAAGAACCCCACCAGGTCGCCCCCGGCGTCGTCGAGCCGGCCCTTCATGTTGATGCGCACCTTGAGGCTGCGCCCCTGGTCCAGGGTGACGTAGGAACCGGCGGGCTCGACCCGGAACGGCACGCCGGCAAGCGCCGGCTGCTCGAAGCGCACCCCGGTCAGCTCCAGCAGTTGGCGTCCCGGCCGGAGCTCGACCCGGGCCAGCGCCGAAGCCAGCTCGCTTTCCATCACGACGCAGCGGCCGATCTCCTCATCCAGGCCGTTGAGCAGCACGCCTTGCGAACCGACCGCGATGCCGCTTTCGCCGCCCTGCAGCAGCTTGATGACGGGAAAGCCGAAGGGGGTGACGGCGGCGTTCGCCGCGCCCAGGACGGCCAGCGGCGCCGCCAGCAGGACCAGCCACACGAACCATTTTTTCATCTTGACCTCGCGAGCGCGCATGCGGCCCTACAGGGTGGTCATGAACGGCCGGGAAATTTCGATGAGCTTGTCGCCCTCGCTGATGTTGGCGCCCTTCTGCACGAACACCTTCTTCACCGTGCCGTCGAAAGGGGCCTGGATCTGGTTCTCCATTTTCATGGCCTCCATCACCAGCAGCGACTGGCCGGCCTTCACCGCGTCGCCTTCCTTGACCAGGACGTCCAGCACCAGTCCCGGCAGCGGCGCCGGGATGGCGCTCGATCCTTCCTGGCCCCCGGCGGCGCTCTGCGGCGGCGGGGTCATCACCGGCGCCGCTTCCTTGGCCGGCGCGGCAACGGAGACGGCGGCGGGGGCGGCGGCCGCAGCCGCCGGGGCGCTGCGCGCCAGGCCGCTGAATACGCTCTGGCCGCTGCCCAGCTGCTTCAACACCACCCGGTATTCCATGTCGTCGACCTGCACCAGCGCGTAATCCGCGGTGAGTTCCTTGATGCCGGCGTGGAATTCCTTGCCGCCGACGGCCATGACATATTCGCGCATTATCGTACTCCTTTGATAGGCTGGCCTGAACGCTTGCCTGCGTCGCCCCGCCAGTCGGGAGCGGCCGGGTCGCGCCGGAAGGTGAAGCGGGCCGGACGGTCGACGCCGTGCAGGCGCATCTCCACTTCCAGCAGGGCCGCGATCACGGCGGCCGTGTCGGGAGGGGGCACCGGGGTGACGGCCAGCGGGAGCGCTTCCCGGGGCGCGGGCGCGGGCGCCGGGGGCGGCGGCGCCTGCCGGCTGCGGCTGATCCAGGCCGGCACCAGCGAGATGGCCGAGATCAGGAAGCTGGTGAGCAGCAAGCCTGAAAACACGACGCCCATGCCGACCAGCGAAACGATGAGAGCATCACGGATGGCCACCTGTTCCTCCCTTTATAGCGGAATGTTCCCGTGCTTCTTGACCGGGTTGCTGTCGCGCTTGGCGGCGAGCATCTCCAGCGCCTTGGCCAGGCGCAGGCGCGTGCCGGCCGGCTCGATGACGTCGCTGTAGGGATTGGCGAACAGGTCGCGGTACATCTCCTTCAGCTCGTCCTTTTTCTTCCCCAGCTCCTCGGCCGCGGCCTTCTTCAGCTCCTCGCTGTAGATGATCTCCACGGCGCCGTCGGGCCCCATGACGGCGATCTCGGCGCTGGGCCAGGCCAGGTTGACGTCGCCGCGGATGTGCTTGGAGTTCATGACGCAGTAGGCGCCGCCGTAGGCCTTGCGCACGATGACGGTCACCTTGGGCACGGTGGCCTCGGCGAAGGCGTAAAGCAGCTTGGCGCCGTTGCGGATGATGCCGTTGTATTCCTGGCTGGTGCCGGGCATGAACCCGGGCACGTCCTCGAAGACGACCAGCGGGATGTTGAAGGCGTCGCAGAAGCGCACGAAGCGCGCCGCCTTGATCGAGGCGGCGTTGTCGAGCACCCCGGCCATGACCTTGGGCTGGTTGGCCACGATGCCGATCGCCTTGCCGTTCAGGCGGGCGAAGCCGGTGATGATATTGCCGGCGAACAGCGCCTGCGTCTCGAAGAAGTCGTGGTCGTCGACCACCTGGGTGAGGATCTCCTTCATATCGTAGGGCTTGTTGGGGTTGTCGGGGATGATGTCGTTCAGCCTGCTGTCCTGGCGGTCCAGCGGGTCGCTGCACTCCAGCTGCGGCGGGTTGGCGGCATTGTTCTGCGGCAGGAAGGAGAACAGCTTGCGCAGGCCTTCGAAGCAAGCGTCCTCGCTGGCGTAGACCATGTGGGCCACGCCGCTCTTGCTGGCGTGCACGCCGGTGCCGCCGAGCTGCTCGGTGGTCACGTCCTCCTGGGTCACCTGCTTGACCACCTTGGGACCGGTGAGGAACATGTAGGAGGTCTTCTCCACCATCATGATGAAGTCGGTGATGGCCGGCGAGTAGACGGCGCCGCCGGCGCAGGGGCCGAGGATCAGCGAGATCTGCGGCACCACTCCCGAATAGAGCACGTTGCGCAGGAAGATGTCGGCGTAGCCGGCCAGCGAGTCGACCCCTTCCTGGATGCGGGCGCCGCCCGAGTCGTTGATGCCGATGAGCGGGGCGCCGACCTTGGCCGCCATCTCCATGACCTTGACGATCTTCTCGGCGTAGGCCTTGGAGAGCGAGCCGCCGAAGATG
>JALOLA010000037.1 GCA_025456205.1 Acidobacteriota bacterium
AGGCGCCGGACACCTTTACCCCGCCGACCCACAGCCCGTCTCCGGGGACCAGGCGATGGATGTCGTAGCCGATGCCGGAGCGGATCCTGATCACGAGGTTTTCCTGCCGAAGATGATCTTGCCCGAGGTCGACTGCAGGACCGATGTCACCTCGATCTCCACGTCATGGCCGATGTCGCTCTTGGCGTCATCGACCACCACCATCGTGCCATCCTCAAGGTAGGCCAGGCCCTGCTTCTTTTCCTTGCCCTCCTTGGAAATGCGCGCCTGCAGCTTTTCTCCGGGATAGACGATGGGCTTGAGGGCGAAGGCCAGTTCGTTGACATTCAGCACCTTGACATCCTGCAGCTTGGCGATCTTGCTCAGGTTGACGTCGTTGGTGATGACCTTGAACTTGTGCTCCTGGGCCAGCAGGACCAGCTTCTGGTCGACCTCCTTGACCCCGGGCACGTTCTTGTTCAGGATGGTGACCGATATCTCCTTGTTCTGCTGCAGCTGCTCGATGACGTCCAGTCCCCTCTTGCCGCGCACCTTCTTGGTCGCGTCCTGCGAGTCGGCGATGAACTGCAGCTCGGCCAGGACGAATTGGGTGATGATCAGCTCGCCCTCGACGAAGCCGGAATTGGCGATGGCGACGATGCGGCCGTCGATGATGGCCGAAGTGTCCAGCAGGTAGGACTGGGTGAAGGCGCTGCTGCCGCGGAAGAACTCTTTGATGTTCAAGGGCGCGAACATGTTGGGCTTGCTCACGCCGATGAACAGGCCGGTGGCCGGGATGCCGAAGAGAAAAAGGGCCTTGAAGAAAACATAGGCCGAGAAGGACATGGCGATAAGGTTGAACAGCTGGAACGTGATCCAGCCGATGAGGATGCCGCCCAGGAGCCCGAGCGAGGCGCTCCAGATATGCTTCAGCTCCGATTTGCGGATCTTGTAGACCAGCAGGGCCAGGGCCAGGGCGAACGCAGCGCCGAACGCGGCGCCCATCTCCCTGGACGTTCCCTGGAACGGCGGATAGGTGTAGCCGATCATGGCGAAAACAGCTATGAAAATGAGTTTATAAACATAAAGGACCATGGGTTCTCCTTGGTTTCTGCAAATGACACCTGTGCGCTGATTGTACCTTATTTGCGCAGGAATTTCAAATGGGCCGGCGGGGCTACTTTTTCAGGTAGTCGAGAAGGTCGTGGATGCTTCCAATGGAGATTACCGATATATCATGATAATTAGGCAATGTCCCCTGGGCCGCCGGCAGGCACATGGTTGAAAAACCTTGTCTTATAGCCTCTTTCAGCCTTGTTTCCAGGAAGCTGATCGGCCGGATCTCGCCGGTGAGACCCACTTCGCCGAGCAGGACCGAGTCGGGCCTGGGAATGATGTTCCTGTAGCTGGAAACCAGGGCCTGGCATACGGCCAGGTCGGCGGCCGGCTCGCGGATGACCATGCCGCCGGTGATGTTCAGGAAAACGTCGGACTTGTAGAAGGGCAGCTTGAGCTTCTTCTCGATGATCGAGATCAGCATGGACAACCGGTAGTTGTCAAAGCCGATGGCGATGCGCCGGGGATTGCCGGCGAAAGGGCTCTCGCTGACCAGGGCCTGGATCTCGGTGAGCAGCGGCCGCATGCCGTTCATGGCCGGGAAGATGGCCGTGCCCGGAGCCTGCGAGCGCCGGTTCTGGATCAGCACCAGCGAGGGGTCGTTGACCGAGGTGAGCCCTTTCTCGGACATCTGGAAGATGCCGACCTCGTTCAGCGGCCCGAAGCGGTTCTTTTCGGCGCGCAGCAGGCGGATGTCGGTCTGCGTCTCCCCCTGGAAATAGAGGACGGCGTCGACCATGTGCTCGAGCGTCTTGGGACCGGCGAGCTGGCCTTCCTTGGTGATGTGGCCGATCAGGAATACGGTGATGCCGCTTCTCTTGGCCAGCTCGATCACCTCCGCCGTCACGTAGCGCAGCGAGGCGACCGAACCGCTCATGTGGGCGGTCTTGCGGGAGGTGAGCGTCTGGATGGAGTCGATGATCAGGAAATCGGGCAGGATCTCGCGGACGTGGCTTTTCAGGTCCTCCAGCGTCCCGCGGGTGAACAGGAAGACGTTGTCCGAGCGCAGGCCCAGGCGGTCGGCGCGCAGCTTGATCTGCAGCGCCGACTCCTCACCGGAGTAGTACAGCACTTTCCTGCTTTTCTGCGCCAGCACGGTCGACACTTCCAGGAGCAGCGTCGACTTCCCCACCCCGGGCTCGCCACCGATGAGGATGACCGAATGGCTGACGATGCCCCCGCCCAGGACGCGATCGAACTCGTCTATGCCGGTCAGCAGGCGCCGGGTCTCGCCCGGGTCGATCGCACTCGATGCACTCGAACTGCGATGGATGTTTTGCGGCTTTGGCGGCCAGGCTGAACCTCCGGCGCTATTCGCGCTCGCGGAATTCCATGTTGGCGAACTTGGTGTACTTGTCGAGGAAGGCCAGGACGATCCTGCCGGTGGGGCCGTTGCGCTGCTTGGCGACGATGAGGTCGGCCTCGCCCTTGCGCTCCGAATCCTTGTCGAACTGGTCGTCGCGGTGGATGAAGATGACCACGTCGGCGTCCTGCTCGATGGAGCCGCTTTCCTTCAGGTCGGAGAGCTGGTACTTGGGTCCCTTTTCCTTCTTGCCGCCGCGGGTCTCGGGGGCACGGTTGAGCTGGGCCATGGCCACCACCGGGATCTCGAGCTCCTTGGCCAGCTCCTTGAGCGAGGCGGTGATCACGGCCACTTCCTGGGCGCGCGTGTCGCTGCGGCGCAGGTGCTCGCCCGTCACCTTCATCAGCTGCAGGTAGTCGACGAAGACGATGTCCAGCTTTTTTTCCGCTTTCAGCTTGCGGGCGCGCGCCTTCATTTCCACGATGGAAAGGGAAGCCGAGTCGTCGACATGCAGCTGCGCCTTCTGCAGCTCGGAGGCGGCCAGCTCCAGGTCGCTCCATTCCTTGTGGGTCAGGTGCGGCTTGCCGGTGCGGATCGAGGCCATGCTGACCCTGGCCTGGATGGCCATCATGCGCATCAGCACCTGCAGGCGCGACATCTCGATCGAGAAGAAGGCCACCGACTTCTCCTCCTTCACCGCCATGTGCACGGCGATGTTCAGGGCCAGCGCCGTCTTGCCCATGGAGGGGCGGGCGGCGAACACGATGAGGTCGCCGTTCTGGAAGCCGGACGTGATGTCGTCGAGCTCGTAGAGGCCGGTCTTCAGCCCCTGGCTCTCCCCTCCCCCCTGGATGCGCTCGATCAGCTCCATGGCCTCGGGGACCATCTCGGCGGTGGATTTGAAGCCCTTTTTCTCGCGGTTCTCCGCGATCCTGATGATCTCTTCCTGCATCTCGTTGAGCAGGCTGATGGTGTCGGCGGCGGGGTCGACCCCCTTCTGGATGATGCCGCGCGAGGCCTGGATGATCTTGCGCAGCGTGGAGCGGTCCTTGACGATCTGGATGTATTCCTTGATGTCCAGGTTCTCGGGGATGTCGTCGACCAGCGAGGTGACGAAGGCATGGCCGCCGACGAACTGCAGCTTCTTGCGCTTCTCCAGCAGGCTGGAGACGGTGATGATGTCCACGGCCGTGCCGGCGTTGGACAGCTGCAGCACGGCCTGGGCGATCAGGACATGGCTGTCGCGGAAGAAATCATCGCTGGCGATCTCCGAGAAGACCTGGTTGACGTAGCGATTGTCGACCAGCATCGCCCCCAGCAGCGCCTTCTCGGCGATCTCGTCATGCGGCAGGACCTGGTGGTTTTCAGGCGCCATGGGCCGCTCAGGCGTTCGTTTCCTCTTCTTCCTTCTGGACGGCGATCTGGATGGCGGCTTCCACGTCCTTGAACAGCTTGACCTTGGCGGTGAAGTCGCCCAGCCGCTTGATGGGCTCCTCCAGGTGGATCTTCTTCTTCTCCACGCTGAAGCCCTTGGCGGCGAGCTCCTTCTCGATCTCGGCCGTCGTCACCGAGCCGAAGAGCACGTCGTTCTCGCCGGCCTTCTTGCGGATGGTGATGGCCACGCCCGTGCTTTTTCTTGCGGCCTTCCATGAGGGCGATGTTGTGCGCGCTGACCTCCACCGCCAGCTTGCGCGGCATGAGGAAATTGCGGGCGAAGCCCTTCTTCACTTCGATGACGTCGCCGAGGCTGCCGACCTTCTCCACGTCCGAGGTCAGTATGACTTTCATGATATCCTCTTCTTTTCTTCGGTGAAGCGGATCAGCGCCATCTGCCGGGCGCGCTTGATGGCCTTGGACAGCTGCTTCTGGTGGTAGGCGCAGGTGCCGCTGACGCGGGCGGGGAAGATGCGCCCCGTCTCGGAGATGAAGTTCTCCAGGTACTTGTGGTTCTTGTAGTCGATCAGCGTGACCTTGTCCTTGCAGAAGGCGCAGAACTTCTTGCGCGCCGAATAATATTTTTTGGGGGGCTTGTTGTCGCCGGCATTACTTCTCGGTTGCATCGCTTTCCTCCTCGCTTTCAGTGAAATCCTCGCTTTCCTTTTCCTCGCTGCTGGCCATGGTCTTCCGGCGCAGCTTGTCGATCTTCGCCCAGCGCTTGGTGAGCTTGTTCGACTTCTTCAGCTTGTCGTCGAGGCGCAGGGTGATGAAGCGCAGCACTTTCTCCATCTGCTTCATGCGCCGCTCCAGCGTGGCGATGACCGCGCCGTCGACCTCGGTCTGCACGAACACGTAGTAGCCCTCGAGGTTCTTCTGGATGGGGAACGCCAGCTTCTTCCTGCCCCATTCGTCGAGGTTCTCGATCACGCCCTTGGCCTTGGTGATGGTCGACGTGATCGTTTCGATGATCTTCTTGACTTCATCCTCGTTCACCTCGGGGGTGACGATGAAGCCAATTTCGTACCTGCTAGTCATTTTTCCTCCTTGTGGATGATTTAGCCTCTTCTTCCTGAAGAAGCAAGGAGTTTTTTCTCCTGTTGAATATATTCATGGTACTATGAATATCGCTGTCCAGGATGGCCTGCGCGGCTTCGGCCGCCCGGGCCACCCCTTCCTGGAACAAGATGTACGGCTTGCCGCGCAGCGGGGTCAGCACGTAGCGGATGATGTCGGCGGGCCTGGCCGCGGCATTTTCGATGCCGATGCGCAGGCGCGGGAATTCCTGGCTGCCGCCGTGCTGGATCACCGAGCGCATTCCCTTGTGGGTGCCGGCGCTGCCCCGCTCGCGCAGGCGGACGCTGCCCAGCGGCAGGTCGATGTCGTCGTAGATGACCAGCATCTCCGCCGGCTCAAAGCTGAACATGCGCTGCAGCTTCTGCACGGCCAGCCCCGATTCGTTCATGTAGGTCATCGGCTTGGCCAGGACGACATCGCGGCCGCTGATGCGGGTTTTTTTGAAGCGCAGCACGCCCCCCAGGCCGGCCAGCTCGACGCCGTGGCGGCGGCACAGCTCGTCGATGCAGAGAAAACCCGCGTTGTGCGGGGTTCTCTCGTACTTCGCGTCGGGGTTGCCCAAGCCGATGAATACAAAAATGTAACCCTCCTACTTTTCCTTGCCTTTGGCGGGAGCGGCGGCCTTTTCCTTGCCGGGAGCGGCGGCCTTGTCGCCTTCCTTGCCGGGCGCCTTCGCGGCGGCATCGGCCGCCGGGGCGGCGGCGCCTTCGACGGGAGCTTCGACGGCAGCGGCGGCCTCGGGCGCGGCAACGACCTCTTCCTTGGCCTTGGCGGCGACGGCGCAGATCACAGTGTTGGCAGGCGAGATGAACTGGTAGGCCTCGCTCTTGGCCAGGTTCTCCACCTTGATCGACTGGCCGAGGTGCAGGCCGGAGATGTCGACGCGGATCTCCCTGGGAATGCTGGTGGGCAGGCTGCGCACCATGATCTCGCGGTGGATGAACTCCAGCAGGCCGTCCTCGGTCTTGACGCCGACGGGCTCGCCCTCGAGCAGCACGGGCACCTCGACTTCGACGGGCTTGTTCAGGTCGATGCGGATGAAGTCGACGTGGATGATGCGGTCGGAAAGGTAGTCGTACTGGATCTCCTTGATCATGGCGTCGAACTTGGCCTTCTCGCCCTGGTTGATGCGCAGGATCGAGTTGTCCTTGTTCTCCGACTTGAGGATGCCCTTGACGTCGGACAGGGTGACGGCGATGGGCACGCTGTCGGACGTGATGCCGTAGATGACGGCCGGGACCTTGCCGGTGGCGCGCAGGCCCTTGCTGGCCCGCTTGCTTATTTCCTTTCTCAGCTCGGCGTTGATCGTTATGATGTTCTCCATGTTCACCTCATTTTATTAAAAATAGTTTAGATACGGAAGTTTCCCGGTGGATGCTCTGGATGGCGTCGGCGAAGAGCCTGGAAACGGACAGGACCTCGATCTTCGGGCATCCCTGGGAGGAGCAGCGCCGCGGGATGGTGTCGGTGACGAAGATCTTCTCCAGCGGCGCCTCGTTGATGCGCTCCAGGGCCTTGCCGGAGAAAATGCCGTGGGTGCAGGCGGCGTAGACCTTCCTGGCCCCTTTTTTCTTCAACGCGTTGATGGTGGCGCTCAGGGTGCCGGCGGTATCGATGATGTCGTCGACGATGATGGCGTTCTTGTTCTCCACGTCGCCGATGATGTGCATCAGCTCGGCCACGTTGGGCGCCGTGCGCTTCTTGTCGGCGATGGCCAGGTCGGCGTTCAGCTTGCGGGCGAACAGGCGCGCCCGCTCCACGCCGCCGGCGTCGGGCGAGACGATGACCACGTCCTTCAGCTTCATCTTCTTGAAGTGGGAGATGAAGACCGGCAGGGCCATCAGGTTGTCCACCGGGATGTTGAAAAAGCCCTGGATCTGGGCGGCGTGCAGGTCGATGGTCAGCACCCGCGAGAAGCCGGCCGTTTCCAGCAGGTCGGCCAGCAGGCGCGCCGAGATGGCCACGCGCGGGCGGTCCTTGCGGTCCTGGCGGGCATAGGCGTAGTACGTGATGACGGCCGTGATGCGCCGCGCCGAGGCGCGCTTGAAGGCGTCGGCCATCAGCAGCAGCTGCATGATGTGGAAGTTGGCGTCGGCGCACAGGGACTGCACGATGAAGACGTCGGCGCCGCGGACGTTCTCGTGGCTCTGGAAGCGGATCTCGCCGTCGGAGAACACGTCCAGCACCGACGTGCCGAGGCGGCCGCCCAGGTGCCCGGCGATCTCGCCAGCCAGTTTCTCGTTGGCCGATCCGGAGAAGATCAGGAACTTGTTGCCGTTGATCATGTGGTTTTTCTGGGGCGGGAGGATTCGAACCTCCGAATGTCGGCTCCAAAGGCCGATGCCTTACCGCTTGGCGACACCCCAATGCACTCCTGATAATATTTTCTGCCGATCGTGCGGGTCAGGACCGTGCCAGGCAGGATCGCGGGCAGGGAGCGGAGCACGCGTGTGGGGCCGATGCCGAACACCGCCGAGCCGCTGCCTGTCATCTGCACGAAACCGCATCCTCCTCGCGACATTTTTTCCTTGATTCCCCTGATTTCCGGAAACAATTCAAAGGTAACTTTTTCCAGATCATTTTTTAAAATGGAGAAATCGCCTTTTCTCAGGAAGAGTTCTATTTTACTGGGAAAATGGGCTCTTGTCAAGCGGAATCGGGAAAAAACCAGGGCCGTGGATACCCCTGTCTGCGGCAGGCACAGGGCGAGCGCGCGGGGGCGGAGGGCGGCCACGGGGGTGAGATCCGCGCCGATGCCCTCGCCCAGAGCCGTGCCGCCGCGGAGGAAGAAGGGCACGTCGGCGCCCAGGCCCGCCGCCATCTCGTGCAGTTGGGCGGCGGGGATACCCAGGCCGAAGTAATTGTTGAGGAACAGCAGCATGACGGCGGCGTTGCCGCTGCCTCCGCCCAGCCCCGATCCCGGCGGGATGTTCTTGCGCACGGTGATGTCGAAGCCGCGGCGCAGCGGGAAGTTCTCGTAGACCAGGCGGCAGGCCCGGGCGATGGTGTTGCTCTCGTCCCAGGGGACGCGCGGGTCGCTGCCGAACAGGCGGACGCGGGCGCCGCGCGTTTCGCGCAGCTCCAGTTGGTCGCTGAGGTCTATGGACTGGAAGATGGTCCTCAGGGTGTGATAGCCGTCGTCCCGCCTGCCGGTGATCTCCAGCCCCAGGTTGATCTTGGCGAACGAGCGCAGGCGGATCATTGTTCCAGCACGCTGTCCAGGTCGGCGGCGCGGAAGCGGCCGGCATAGTCGACCAGCTCGATGCGGCCGGGGCGCCGCTCCTTCCTGGTGATGCGCAGCAGCAGCTCGGCGCTCCCCCGCCGCAGGCGGACCGCCTCCGGCGCGCCGGCGTCGCCGGGGCGCTCCATGAGGACCGCGATCCCGCGGCCAGCGAATTCCGCGGGCGGGGCGGCCCCGGCCAGCAGCAGGGACTTCAGCTCCGACAGGGTTAGCCCGATGCCCCAGAGCCTTTCCAGCAGCCCGGCGAAATCCCCTTGCCAGTAGGCCTTTTTGGAGAAATTGACCAGCACGGCCTGTTCGCCGGCCACGTCCAGTTCCAGCCCCAGCTGGTTGAGCGGGGTGAAGAACAGGAATTTCGCGCCCTGGTCGTCGAAGCGCCAAAGCACCCGGCCGTTCTGCCGGACCCCCTCGTCGCGGAAGCTGAACTTGATGCCCAGGTAGTGGAAAGAGGGGCCGGGGGCCAGCTGCGGCTGGGGCGGCGCGCAGGAGAAGGCGGCAGCGGCCAGCAGCGGCAGCAGAATCTTTTTCAACATCGCTTGTTATTCTAGCACACAACGGATCGGACAATAAGTGGCAGTGGCAGTGACAGTGCCAGGGGAGTCCTGAAAAAAGCGCTAATGAAATATCCAGTAATATCCCGACCGCGGCATAGATTCCTCCCGAGCGCCTTGCTGTCACTGACACTGACACTGTTCTCTGTCTTGACCATGCACAAGCCCTATGCTACCATCGCAGCGAACCAGGCCGGGGTGGCGGAACTGGCAGACGCACGGGACTTAAAATCCCGGGAGGGCAACCTCGTGGGGGTTCGACCCCCCCCTCCGGCACCAGAACTTAAAAGGCTACGTGACGCGTGACACGTAACGCGTAACGCGAGAAGATAAAAGTCCTGAGCAACATCAAGCATGACTCCAGACATGAAAAAGAAGAAGATCTGGTAGTGAATGGTTATTCAACAGGGATTTTTGAAAATATTTTCGATAATCTGATTTTAATTTCTTTCCTTGGCATGCATCGTTTTTCCTGAGAGATCGTTTCTTTCTCCGTTTTCGTCACGCGTCACGCGTAACGCGTCACGGAGATCGAAAAAGAAAGGGGCGGAAAATCTCCGCCCCTTTCTTTTTAAGGAACTACTTGGTCTTGATCTTGGCGAAATAGGTGTACAGCACCGGGATGAAGAACAGGGTCAGAAAGGTCGAGGCGAGCAGGCCGCCGATGATGGCCACCGCCATCGGCGAGTTCATCTCGCCGCCTTCCTTGGTGTTGAGGGCCATGGGCACCATGCCGACCATGGTGGTCAGCGAGGTGATCAGGATCGGCCGCATGCGCGTGGCCGCCCCCTTGACCACGGCTTCCAGGCGATCCATGCCGCTGCCGATCAGCTGGTTGATGTAGTCGACCATGACGATGCCGTTGTTGACGGCGATGCCGGCCAGGATGATGAAGCCCATGATCGAGCCCATGTTGATGGTCTTGCCGGTGATGGCCAGCAGCACCACCACGCCGATGAAGGCCAGGGGCAGGGTGAACATGTTGATGAAGGGGAACTTCAGGTTCTCGTAGAGCGAGGCCATGACGGCGAACACCAGCACCAGAGCGATCAGCAGGGCGAAGGCCAGGGTGGTGAAGGTCTCGGTCATGTTCTCGTACTGGCCGCCGATCTCGATGAAATAGCCCTCGGGCAGCTGGCGGTTGATGCCGCTGGTGCGGCTTCTGATCTCGTTGACGATGGCGCCCAGGTTGCTGCCCACGAAGTTGGCCCCGACCGTGACCTTGCGCACCATGTTCTCGCGGTCGATGCGCACGGGACCCAGCAGGTCCTTGAACTCGGCCACCTCGGAGAGGTAGACCTTGGCGCCCATGGGGGTCTGGATCGGCAGCTTTTTCAGGTCCTCGAGCGAGGCGCGGTCGTTTTCGTTCAGGCGCACGCGGATCTCGCGATCCTCGCCCTCGACGAACATGCGCGAGACCACGGTGCCGATGGTGTAGGTCTGCACCTGGCTGGAGATGGCGTAGGGGGTCAAGCCCAGCTTGGAGGCCTCCTCCTTCTTGATGTGCAGCTGCAGCTCGGGCTTGCTCTTCTCCAGCGAGACCTTGACGTCGCGCAGGCCCTCGACGTCGACGATGCGCTCGCGGATGCTTTCGGCGATGCGCTCCAGCCGGCCCATGTCGCGGCCGTAGCAGTTGATCTCGATGGGGCTGGCCGAGCCGCCGAACATGGAGGCCCCGGCGATGTCGATGGCTGTGATCACGCTGTTTTCCAGGGTGGGGAACGATTTGCGCCAGCGCTCCAGGATCTGCTTGTCCGATTCCGCGCGCTCGCTGCTGGGCTTGAGGTAGGCGTAGATGATCGCCTCGTGGGAGCCGGCCGCGCCCGTGCCCTGGGCCGTGTCGCTGGCGCTCTGCTCGCTGGTGCCCACCTGCACGAAGGTGGTGATGACGTTGGGGTCCTTCAGCGACTGCTCTTCGAGGTATTTGACGATGCGGTCGGTCTGCTCGATGTTGGTGCCCACCGGCATGGAGAGCTTCAGGTAGAGCATGGCGTTGTCGGTCGCCGGCATGAACTCCTTGCCCAGGAAAGCGGCGCCGACCAGGGCGAGGATGAATGCGGCGACGACCGCGAGCACGACTTTCTTGCGCCTGGGCAGTACGCGGCGCAGCAGGGACTCATAGCGGTCGCGTGTCCGGGTGAACTTGTCCTCGCCCAGGGCGACCACGCCGCCGACCGCCGCGCTCCCCTTTTTGCGCCGAGCCCGGAACATCCAGGCCGCCAGCATGGGCACGATGGTCAGGGCCACGAACAGCGAGGCCAGCAGGGCGATGATCACCGAGACGGCCAGGCTCTGGGCCAGGCGGCCGGCGATGCCGGTGGCGAACATCATGGGGAAAAAGACGGCGATGGTGGTCAGGGTGGAGCCGGCGATGGCCATGCCCACCTCGACCGTGCCCTTGCGCGCCGCCTCGACGGGGCTCATCCCCTCCTGCAGGTGGCGGTAGATGTTCTCGATGACCACCACCGCGTTGTCGACGAGCATGCCCACCCCCAAAGCAAGCCCGCCCAGGGTGATCAGGTTCAGGGTGTAGCCCAGGAGATAAAACGAGATGAACGCCACCACGATCGACAGCGGGATGGTGATGCCGATGGCCACGGTGGGCTTGAGGTTGCGCAGGAAGAGGAAGATGAGCAGCATGGCCAGGATGCCGCCCTGCAGGATGTTGCGGCTGGACTTGCTCGACATCCTCTCGATGATGCGCGACATGTCGAGCCAGACATGGAACTTCACCCCCTCCTTGAGCGTGGGCTCGATCCTGGCCAGGGTCTCCTTCACCTGGCGGGCGACCAGCACCGAGTTGGCGCCGGAGCTCTTGGTGACCATCATCATGATGCCCTGGTCGCCGTTCATGCGCAGCTTGAGCCGCGTCTCCTTGGAGGTCTCGCTCACCGAGCCGATGTCGCGGAGGAACACCGGCTCGCCGCCGCGGCCGACGCTGACCAGGATGTCATCGACCTCGGAGATGGTCTTGAACTCGCCCATGGTGCGCAGCATGAACTCGCGGTGGTTCTCGGTCATGTATCCGGCCGGCAGGTTGATGTTCGAGGCCTGGATGGCCATTTCCACCTGGCCGATGCTCAGGCCGCGCGATTCGAGACGGCCCTTGTCGATGGAGACCAGCACCTCGTTGATCTCCGGGGAGAATACGGCCGCCGAGGCCACCCCCTCGATGCGCTCCAGGCGCGTGGCCACCTCGTTGTCGATGTAGTCGCGCAGCTTGCTGAGCTTCATGTCGCCGCCGGTGATGCCGTAGGCCAGGATCGGCATCTGCGAGAAGTTGAACTTCATGACGAACGGCTTCTGCGAGCCCTTGGGCAGGAACTGGTCGTAGAGGCCGACCACGTCGCGGACGTCCTGGGCCGCGAAGTCGAGGTTGGTCCCCCACTCGAACTCGATCATGATCACCGACTGCCCCTCGAGCGAGATGGAGTTCAGCTTCTTGATGTTCGAGACGGTGGAGACCCACTGTTCGACGGGCCGGGTGATGTTCTGCTCGATGTCCTCGGAGGAGACGCCGCTGTAGGTGGTGACCACGGTGATGACCGGGTAGTCGAGGTCGGGCAGCATGTCCAGCCCGAGCTTGCTGAAGGAGATCATGCCCAGGATGACGATGACCAGGACGACCATGGACATCGTCACCCGCTTTCTCAGGGAAAAATCGACGATCTTCATTTCTTGTCTCCAGCCATGACGACGGCCGTGCCGTCCTTCAGGTCGTAATTGCCTTCCACGATCACCAGTTCGTCGGGTTGCAGGCCGGCGGTCACCTCGAAGCGGGTGCCGTTCCTTTCGCCGACGGTGACGGCGCGCTTGCGGGCCACGCCGCTCTCATTGACCAGGACCTCCCTGTCGCCGGCCAGCAGGGCGGTCAGCGGCAGCAGGAAAATGTTCTCCCTGCGGAGGTATTCGATGTCGATGTCGGCATAGACCCCGGCCTTGATCTTCATGTCCGGGTTGGCGATCCTGACCTCCACCCTGAAGGTCTTGGTCAGCGGATCGGCCGCCAGGTTCTTGGAGTAGACCTCGCCGCTGAACGTCTCGTCGGGGCGCGACGAGATCCTGACCCGGCATTTCTGGCCGATGGCGATCTTCTCGATCTCCTCGGCCGGGGCGTCGACGGCGACCTTGACCTGGGAAAGATCCATCAGGGTCAGGATGCTCTGGCCCATGCCCATCATGGGATTGATCATGTCGCCTTCCTCCATGTTCTTGGCGGCGATGATGCCGGCGAAGGGGGCTTTCATGTAGGCGTTCCTGGCCGTGTAGTCCACCAGGTCCAGGGTGGCCCTGGCGCTCTTCAGCTGCGTGTCGGCGGCGTCGAGGGCCAGCTGGGTGTTCTCGTACTGCAGCGAAGAGATCGCCTTGTTATCCAGCATCTTCTTCATGCGCTCGGCGTTGAGCTTGGCGTTCTGGTAGGCGGTCTGGGCAACGGCGACGGCGGCGCGCGCCTGCTTCTGCTGCAGCTCCAGCGCGGTCATGTCCAGCGTGGCCAGCAGCTCGCCCTGGCCGACCTTGTCGCCCTGCTTCTTCAGGATGCGCCCGATGCGGCCCGAGGCGTCGGGGATGATGTTGGCCGTCTTCCAGGCGCTGACCGTCCCCTTGTATTTGAAATACCTGGCCAGGGTGCCCTTGCGGGGCAGCTCCGCCTTGACCAGCAGCGGCTTCTGCTGCAGGGCGGCGGTTTCCTTTTTCTTGCCGCAGAAGGACAGTGTCAACATCAGAACCAGCAGTAATGCGATCGAGATCTTTTTCATGCGACTCCTCCGTTCAGGTCGATGCCGGTGACTTTTTCAAGCTCGGCAATGGCGATATTGTAGTTATACAGGGCCTGCAGGTAATTCACCCTGGCCCGCGTCAGCTCGTTGTAGGACGAGTTCAGCTCGAGGATGGTGATCATCCCTTCCTTGTAGCTCAGCTCGGCGATGCGCGCCCCTTCCCTGGCGCTCTCCACGTTCTTCAGCCCCATCTGGATGTTCTCGTATTCCTGGTGGATCGTCCGGTACTGGCTCTCCACCTCCAGGCGGGTGGCGTCGCCCAGCTGCTTGACGTTGAGGTCCATGATCTTCTTCATCACGTTCATCTCGCCGATCTGGGCGCTGCGCTTCAGCCCGGTGAAGATCGGCCAGCTCATGCCCAGCGAGACGGAGTAATAATCGTCCCAGTTTTTCTGGCGCAGCTTGAAGTAGTCGGACTGGTAGCTGAAGTTGGCCACCAGGGAGAAGTTCGGGACGTATTGGGCCCAGGTGATCTTCTGCAGGTTGGCGATCTTCTGCCGCTGCATCTGCAGCTGGCGCAGCTCGGAACGGTTTTGCAGCGAACTCTGCAGCAGGCCGGCCAGCTCCAGCTGCACCCGCCCGCAACCCAGCACGCCCTGCAGGCGCACATCCTGCTCCCTGGGCAGTCCCAGCATCAGCTTCAGCCCGTAGCGCGAGGTCTCCAGGAGGTTCTCCACGCGCAGCACGTCGGGCTTGACGGCGCTGAGCGCCAGCTCCGCCCGCAGCAGGTCGTACTGCGAGGCCATGCCCAGATCGAAGCTGTTCTTGACGTTGTTGAAGTTGGCCTCGGCCAGGGCCAGCGCTTCCTGGTGGGCCTTGAGCAGCTCCTGCAGGATCTGGATGTTGTAGAAGGCCTTGCGCACGCCCAGGATGGTGTCGGCCCGCGAGCTCCGTTCCCTTTCCCTGGCCAGCCGCAGGTCGAGCTCGGCATTCTTGTAGTTGAAATAGATCTTGCCGCCGGTGAACACAGGCTGCACGATCTGGAAAGAAAAGGAATAATCCAGCTGGAAGCGCAGGGAGGCCTTGGTCGGCTCGCCGCCGGGAATGAAGGACGGGATCTCAATGGTCATGAGTTTCTGGTCCAGTATCTTGGAGCCCGACAGTGTCGCCTCGGGCAGGAAACCGAAGTTCTGCATCAGGCGGTAGCGATACTGCCGGATCTCCTGCTGGCTGACCTGGTGGGCGGGATTGTTGGTCAGCGCCAGCTGGATGGCCTGGTCCACGGTCAGGTCCATGGGCGCGGCCTGGGCGAATCCCAGCCCGCCGGCCAGCAACAGCAGGGTGAATAGAATCTTTTTCATTAATGCCTCCTAAACCAGTATGCCGTTCTTCAACAGCTTCAAGATCAGTTTCTTTTGTTTCTCATGGTCGGGAAAATCGCCCTTGATCGAGTCCCAGAAAGCTCCTTCCAGCAAGGTGTTCAGCGCCATGCCGATCATCTCCAGGCTGAATTCCTCAATTATCCCGGGGTGCACGATGTCCTTCATGAAATTGCCCAGGCTCTCGGCGATCTCCTGTCGCCTGCGCAACTCGATTTCAATACGTTCCGGTATGTCGTCCTGCTCATGGACGACCATATGGTGGTCGCGGACCATCATTCTCAGGAAATCGCGCTTCTCCTGCACGAAATCCAGCGAGAGATCGATGATCTCCTCGATGATGACCTGCTTATCCTTGGGCTGGAGCATGAGGGATCTTGCCTTTTCTGAAATATCGCGCTGAAAACGGGTGAAAAGTTCAAAAAACAACGATGATTTGCTGTTGAAATAGTTGTAGAGGGTGGGCTTGGATATCTCGCAGGCTTCGGCGATCTTGTCCATGGAGGTGTTTTTATAGCCGTTTTGGGTGAACAAAGCCTCGCTGCGATCCAGGATGAACTCGCGCATCATATCATCTTTGCTTTTGGCCAATGGTCATCCTCCAGTACCGTAATACGCACCATCGAAAAAAAGGTTTACCGGGAGTTCACTATTTTAACTCAGAGTAGACTGTTTGTCAAACAATTTGTTTTTTCCGAAAAACATAACCATATCAGGTATTTTCAAAAACAATGTTTGAAACAGATGTCGGGGACGCGAAGCGCAGCGTTGAACATCGAACCTCTCCTCGCGTTATTTCTACCTTTTCTCCTTACGCCATTGCCAGCGCCGCACCCGGTGCCGGACCGCCTTGACAATCCGCCAGCCGAGTAGTAAATTCAAAAAATGGTCGGACTAGACAGCGAACTGGAGCAGGTCAGGGCGATCCTGACCGGCAAAAAACTGCAAATTTCCCGGCAGAAGATCGCCGGGAACCTGGCCATGCTCGAGCGTTCGCAGGAGATCTTCCCCCAGCCCCAGCAGAAGGCATTGCTGGTGCAATTGCTCCATTCCTATGAGAACACCAAGAAAAAGGTGGTCGTGCAGCTCGAGGAGATCGGCGAAAAGAAGCTCCCCCTCACCGTGGTCATGGGCGTCCTGGGCGAGGACTGGACCGGCATGGGCAACTCGGTCCTGGGCATCATCCACCAGAAGCACGGCAACGTCCTGTTCATGAAGGGCTTCACCCTGAGTTACCTGGAGCGCAAGCTCGGCATCGTCCTCATCGCCTTCCTGATCGAGACCCCCGAGGAGTATGGCCATTTCCTGAAGGACAAGAACAACCTGCTGGCGGCGCTGAAGGACGCTTCCCAGGGGACGCTGGGCAAGACGCTGATGCTCGAGGACGAGACCATCAAGTTCGACCTCTACAACAAGGTCATCAAGACCATCAAGAAGACGTACCGCGGCCCGGACATCAACGAGATCATCGGCGAGAACGGCGAAACGCTCAAGTTCTTCTCCTCGCGCTCCCGCGAATACCTCCAGGAGCGCAAGCTCAGCGACCTGGCCGGGCTGGTGATCGACAACTACCGCTTCCAGAAGCAGGTGCGCGAGGGCCGCTCCGACAAGCGCATCCGCATCAAAAATTTCGAGACGCTGGACGAGCGGCTGACCGGCATCACCTTCGTCTGCTGGGAAGAGAACTTCTCGGTGGAGAGTTTTTTGAAGACGCTGGACTTCATCGTGCCCGGGCACATCATCAAGCATCACAAGAGCTTCGTGTCGGCGCAGAAGATCCTCGTCTACCGCATCGAGATCGTCGACCGCCAGGGACTGCCGCTGAATCCCGAGGCCATCCGTTCGATCGAGAACTCGCTGGAGCGCATGATCAGCACGGCGGTGGACGAGAAATTCTCGCAGATCAAGTCGGTGGGCGGCTACGAGCATTACGCCCGGGCCATCATTCCCTTCCTGATGGCCGAGCTGAAAACGACCGGCATCACCCAGGTGTTCATGAGCGTGGAGAAGAAGACCGATTTCATGATGCAGCTGAAGCTCATCGTCGTCTCCCGCCTGGCGGGCAAGGGCAGCCTGAACCGGCTGATCCGCCTGCTGGAGGGCGATCACGGCATCGAGATCCTGTCGGCCATCCCGCCCCGCCTCTACCAGAAGCAGACCGAGGTCAACATCCTGAACCTGAAGGTCACGCTGGCCGACTTCGTCTCCATCGCCTCCATTTTCCAGACCATCAAGAACGCCCTCAAGAAACTGTTCGGCCAGGTGCGCGACTTCGACGAGGGGCTGCGCGACAGCGACCTGCGCTCGCTGTTGGAGGTCACGGCCGCCGCGGCCGGACTCAATCCCCTGCTGATCAAGGAGATCTATTTCAATTTCGACGAGATCTACCGCCTGGAGACCGCGCCGGGCATCCTGGCCGAGATCATGAAGCTGGTCTGCTCGACGATCAAGTCGGCCAGGAAGGTGGATATGGACCGCGTGGTCGTCAAGTACAAGAACATCCGCCCGCCGCTGAAGAGCGAGGCGGTCAAGACCATCTTCGTCATCTCCTATTCCGGGGACAGGAAGATCCTGGGGCGCTTCCTCAAGAGCCTGCCGAATATCGACATTTATTTCACCCGCATCGAGTGGGAGCAGCGCTTCTACCTGATCCTCATCTTCAAGAAGGGCAATCAGGCGCTGCCTGTTGACGAGATCGCCCGCATCCGCGCCGGCGTGCTGGACAAGTTCCTGAAGAAGGCCCTGGTCATCGATGCGTCGGAGCCCAGCCCCGACGAAGAGTGCTGAGCCCGGTCCGGCGATGTTCGAGCTGAGGTCCCCCTACGCGGTCACCGCGGCGCAGCAGGCGGCGGTGGACGGCATCGTTGGCGGCTTCCGCGACGGCCAGCGCCGCCAGGTCCTGCTGGGCGTGACCGGCTCGGGCAAGACCTACACCATGGCGCGCATCATCGCCGAGCTCAACGTCCCCACCCTGGTCCTCTCGCACAACAAGACCCTCGCCGCCCAGCTGTACGGTGAGTTCAAGGGCTTTTTCCCCGGCAACCGCGTCGGTTATTTCATCAGCTATTATGATTACTACCAGCCGGAGGCCTTCGTGCCGCAGCGCAATCTCTATATCGCCAAGGAGGTCTCCATCAACCCCGAGCTGGAGCGCCTGCGCCTGGACGCCACGCGCAACCTGCTCGAGTCACGGGAGACGATCGTGGTGGCCTCGGTCTCGGCCATCTACAGCATCGGCGCCCCCGAGGACTTCCGCGAGCAGCGGCTGCTGCTGGCCGTCGGCGACCGCCCGGGCCGGGAAGCGCTGCTGGAGCAGTTCGTGCTGCTGGGCTATCGCCGCAGCCACGGCCTGCTGGCCAGCGGCGAGTTCCGCGTGCGCGGCCCGGTCGTCGAGGTCTTCCCCACCAGCGAGGAGAACCCGCTGCGCTTCACCCTGGACGGCGAGCGCGTCGAGCGCATCGAGGCCTTCGATGCCCTGACCGCCGCCTCCCTGGGCGAGAAGCGCCAGGCCGGCGTCTACCCGATCAATTTCTTTTTCCAGCGCCGCGAGCGCGTGCGCCAGGCAGTGGCCGGCATCGGCGCCGAGCTGCAGGATCGCCTTTCCTGGTTCCGCGCCCAGGGCCAGGACGAGCTGGCCGAGCGCCTGCGCCAGCGCACCCGCTTCGACATGGAGATGCTCGAGCAGTTCGGCCACTGCCCGGGGATCGAGAACTATTCCCTGTACCTGACCAACCGGCGCCCGGGCGAGGCCCCGTTCACATTGCTCGATTTCTTTGCCGACGGCTTCCTGACCATCATCGACGAGTCGCACGTGACCGTGCCCCAGCTCAACGGCATGCATGCCGGCGACCGCTCGCGCAAGACCAAGCTGGTCGAGTTCGGCTTCCGCCTGCCGTCGGCGCTGGACAACCGGCCGCTGAATTTCCCCGAGATCTCCCAGAGGCTGCACAACCTCCTTTACGTCTCGGCCACGCCCGCCGCTTTCGAGGTCAACGACGCCCAGGGCCGGGTGACGTCGCTCCTGGTGCGCCCGACCGGCCTGGTGGACCCGCAGGTGGAGGTGCGGACGGTACCCGACCCGGTGCAGGACATGCTGGCCGAGATACGCCGGGTCATCGCCCCCGGCCCCAAGCGGAGAGGAACGCCAGGGCTCCCTCAGCGAGGGCCGCGACCCGGCGCCGCGGAACGGCCTTCAGGGCGCGTACTGGTCACCACTCTCACCAAGAAGATGGCCGAAAAACTGTCCGATTTCCTGACCCTGCAGGGCATCCGCTGCTCCTACCTGCATGCGGAGATCAAGGCCCTGGACCGGGTGAAGATCATCCGCCGGCTGCGCCAGGGCGAGTTCGACGTGCTCATCGGCATCAACCTGCTGCGCGAGGGGCTCGACCTGCCCGAAGTGGCGCTGGTGGTCATCCTCGACGCCGACAAGGAGGGTTTCCTGCGTTCGGAAACGGCGCTGATCCAGACCTTCGGCCGCGCCGCCCGCAACATCTCCGGCCGCGTCATCCTCTATGTCGACGGCATGGTCGACTCGGTGCGCCGGGCCATCGCCGAGTCGGAGCGCCGGCGCGACTTCCAGCTGGACTACAACGCCGAGCATGGCATCGTGCCCGCCTCGGTGCTGAGCCCGATCAAGGACTTCCAGGACGACGACTACTGGCTGAAAAAAAGCGAGGAGCCCCTGCCGGATTTCAAGACCCGCGAGGCGCTGGAGAAGGAGATCGCCAAGCTGAGCGCGGCCATGAAGAAAAAGGCCGACGTCCTTGACTTCAAGAACGCCGCCGTGTTGCGCGACCGCATCAAGGCGCTGAAGAACCTGCTGGTCGAGATGTTCTAATATACAAGGCGCAGTGTTAGTGTTAGTGATAGTGTTAGTGTTAGGAAAGAAAAGAATCAAAGGAAATAGAATCCAATCAGTGGGCAGGGATTGTTCAACGTTGCAGCGTTGAAATGCTGAAACGGAAGAACAAGAGCCACTGGCACTTTTTATCCATTCCCGCGGTTTTTGCAAGAAAAATAATTGCTCTTATCTCCTGCTAACACTAACACTAACACTAACACTATCACTCTGTTTTTTTTGTTTTTTCCAGGATCCAGGAGGAGATCGTCTCCAGGAAGCCGGGGACAAAGGCCTTGGCCAATGACGCATACTCGGAAGGGCTGCCGGTCCTGGCCTTCTGAAAGAGGTGGTTGGCCTCGGGAAAGACTTTGAAGGTCACGTCCTTGTTTCCCCCTTTCTTGAAAGCGCGCTCCATGACCGCGCGGTTCTGCCGCGGCGAAACCTGCATGTCCTTCTCCCCGAAAATGGCGAGGACCGGGCACTTCGCCTGCTCGAGGGCGGGAGCCGGATCGTAGGCGAGGAAATTGCGGAACCAGGGGGAATTGAAAGTCATCATCTGCGCCTTGGCGACGTTCTGAACATACGCCTCGGGATCGGTGACGGCCTGCTTCTGCTCGGGGGGCATCTTGTCCAACCCCTTGCGGGCATTGTCGGCGATCAGCCTGGCGATCTCCTTCTCCCCTTCCTGGGTGCCCATCAGCGTATAGACCCGCTTTTGTTCGGAAACCGCCTTGGCGATCTCCGCCTCGCTGGTCCCGTCGGCCCTGGCGATCAGGGCGATCTGCTCGAGGAGGACGTCCTCCCCTTTGACCGCCGTGCCGGCCATGAGCACCATGAAGGCGAACGGGCTTTTTTGGTTGGCCATGGGGGCGATGATGCCTCCCTCGCTATGACCGAACAGCCCCACACGCTGCGGATCTATCTCCGGGCGGCTGCGCAGAAAAGCGCCCTGGGCAAGCACGTCGGAGGCGAAGTCCTCCGAGGTATCGAGTCCGAATCCCCCCTGGGAGCCGAGGCCGCGGTCATCGCAGCGCAGGACGGCGATCCCCCGGCGGGTGAGGTGGTCGGCGATGACCCGGAACAGCTTGAAGCCGAAGATCTCCTCGTCGCGGTTCTGCGTGCCGCTGCCGGTGATCATGATCACGGCCGGGAATGGGCCCTGGCCCGCGGGAACGGTCAGGGTGCCCGCCAGCGTGACGCTGCCGCTGGCGAGCGTGACCTCCTCCGCCTTGTAGGGAAGGATCTCGGGCTTTTCCGGCTCACCGGCAGCGGCTTCGGGCTTCGCCGCCTGCCGCGCGATCTTGAAGGATCCCTTGATGCCGGCCTGCAGGAAATCGCCCTGGATGGCGGCATCCGCGACGGTGCCGTCAAAGACGGCGACGCCGGGGCCGGCGACCAGTTCGAAGTGGATCTTGTTCCCTTCCCGCTTCACCTGGCTCAGCGGCAGCCCGGCGGCCATCTGCTGCGGGATATCCATCGTCGCCTTCAGGACACCGTTGCCCTCGCTGAAGCGCACGATGATCTTGAGCTCCTGGCCCATGATCGAAATCGCCCCTTCCCATGGCCCGGCCAGCTTCTCCGCGGAAGCCTGGGTATGCTGGCAGGTGATTAAAACAAGAAAAATGGCCATAAAGGCCGAAAATCGTCTCATGGGGCCTCCTTTTTCGCTGCCGTGACAGTGTTTTTGCTATAGTACACCTCCTTATCCGCGCTGCGCAAGCGCTCCTGACGATTTTTGCGGCTGGGGCTTGCTATTTCATTTTCTCATCCTTATAATTACTGGGCTTTTTCAGGCAGGAGACCCATGATCGCAAAAAACCCCGTGAAACGGTTCACTGTCGTGCTGTCGGTGCTGGCCCTGCTGGCCGTCGCTTCGCTGCTGGCGCAGATGGTCGAGACCAATCACAACTACGAGCGCAGCCTGTCCCACGTGAGCTTCCTGCAGTCCCGCCTCGGCGACTCCCAGGAGCAGCTGCTGCAGCTGAACCAGGAGATGCTGGCCAACGACAAGAAATACGAGCGCATCGAGCAGCTGCAGTTCCGCGATGACACCTTCAGGAAAAAATTCCCCGAGTTCTCGCGCATCATCGATGTCGCCTACCAGAAGGCCCGGCGCTACGGCTTCAGCCCCAACCTGGTCCTCTCGGTCATCCAGGTGGAAAGCGCCTTCAACCCGGCGGCCGTGTCCAGCGCCGGCGCCTTTGGCCTGATGCAGGTGCGCTATTCGGTCTGGAAGGACGAGCTCGCCATCGACCGGAGCCGCATTTTCGACATCGACTACAACATCGACCTGGGGCTGCGCATCCTGAAGCAGTACCGCGACCTTTCAGGCGGCAGCATGCAGCGGGCCCTCTTCCTGTACAACAACGGCTATAAATACAACAACGGCGGCTATATCGCCAAAGTGAACGCCTCCATCTACAACCAGGAGCCCGAGCGCAGCGCCCAGTCGGGAGTCAGTCATTAGAAAGAGAGACGTCAGACGTTAGACGTCAGACGTTAGACGTTAGACGTTAGACGTCAGACGTTAGTCGGGAAAGAGGAAGACATCAGACTTTTGCCGAATTCCTGATCGCTTCCTTGCGCTCGCGGCGGTAGGCTTCCAGCAGGTGAGTGAAAAAATCGACATAGGCGCCGGTCTTGAAATCGGGATAGGTCCAGGGCAGGAGGTTGATGCGCCCGTCCTTCAGGGTGTATTCCATGTGGGCGTAGATGCCGTCGCGCAGGGGAACGCGGTGGAACTGGTTCTTGGCAGTGGCAATGATGACGTTGGCATCGGACAGGTAGCCCGGATCGACGTTCACCGTCCGGCGGCCGCCGACGGCCAGTTGTTCCTCCAGTTGCATGGCGGCGAGCTTGTACTCCGGCAGACGCTGCGGGTCCAAGAGCCCGCGGAAGGACACGAAGCGCCGAAAGATGGGCTCCCCCATCTCCTCCCGGTAGTATGCGCTCAAGGTGAAGGGGATGAGCGCGGAACTCCCGTCTACTGGGGCGATGAGCTCCTGGAGCCGGGCGATGGCCGACTCGGCCGCCGCCTCGTGCTTGAAGAGCAGGCCGCAGAAATACTTGACCGCCCTGAACTCGCTGCACTTCGACATGCGCCTTCGCGATCCCCCCGGGGAGAGGCCGTCAGCCCTGCCAGTCCAGAACGTAGAAGCGGCCGTTGATGAAGGCGGCGGCCTTCTTCTTGTCGGGAGAGACCTGGTGCACCGCGCCGGCGAGCGCTACCTGGCGCGAGGTGAACTCCCCCTCCTCGTCCAGCTTCAGGAGCTCGCCGTTGTAGGTCGTGACATAGAGGGCGCTGCGGTCGGAGCAATCGACGATGGCGTTCAGGTCGCGCCGCGAATCGATCTTGCTCCGTCCGTAAGGCGAGATCTGGATGATCTCGAGGCCGGTCTCGCTGTAATAGAAGTACTTGTTCTTCTCGCTGAGCAGGCAGACGGTATTGCCGTCCGGGGAAACGGCGACGTGCAGCAGCCCGCTGGCGAGCTTTTTATAGAGCAGGGAGCGGTAATTGAAGTGCACCAGGTTCCGTTGCTTGTCCCGGGTGCTGACCAGGATCTCGCTCTTCTCCGGGTGAAAAGCGATGACTTCGAGCTCGCTGTAGTACTTGTCCCCGAGGAACATGGACTCGTCGAAATGGATGAGCTTGCCGGCGCGCGGTTCGTAGGCCCAGGCCTGGAAGGCGTTCTTCAGGTCGGATGCGCTGATAAGGAAATGGCCTTCGCCGCTGCCGAAATGGATGCTCATCTCCTCGGATGAGGTGACATCCAGGGCCCGGCCTTTCTCCAGGAGCTTGGCGACATCGGCATGGGCCCGGCTGGCGTTGGCCACGGCCAGGTAATGCCGCAGGGCCGGCAGGGGGATGGCGGACTGTGCGTCCCGGCCCCTGACCTGGGCCCAGCGGTCGCTGGCATAGGCGTAGCTGTAAACGGGGAAGGGGTACTCGGGATAGATGGCCGTCTTGCTGCCGTAGGAGGAGATGGCGGAGAACGGCGAATTGAAAGCCAGGTCGGCCAGGCTGCCGTCGGTGACCCAGGCCATGGTGCCGCCGGCGTTGAAGGCGACCAGGACGCTCGCCATGTTCAGTGCGTAGCCGATGACCGGCTTGAGCCTGAAGTTATCGCCCTGGCCGATCAGGGTGTAGAGGTAGACTTTTTCATTCTCCACGGCGGAGGTGGAGAAAATGACCTTGTCCTGGCTGGGCGCAAGGAAAACATCCTGGATGGCCCCCTCGTAGTCGAAGGCCTT
>JALOLA010000038.1 GCA_025456205.1 Acidobacteriota bacterium
TTTTTGTTACAGTACAAACTACGTCAAGCAGCGATCCAGAGGAATCCATGGACAAGATCATCGGCATTCGCAGGGAAGACAAGAACGAGTGGGAGCGGCGGGTTCCCCTGGTCCCGGACGACGTGCGCTGGCTGCGGGAAAAGCACGGCATCCGCGCCATCGTGCAGCCCTCGGCCATCCGCATTTTCAGCGATGACGAATACCGCGCCGCCGGCGCCGAGGTCAGCGAGGACCTGGGGCCCGCCGGTACGGTCTTCGCCGTCAAGGAGATCCCGGCCGCGATGTTCCTCGAGGAGCGGACCTACGTCTTCTTCTCGCACACCATCAAGGGCCAGCCCTACAACCTGCCGATGCTCAGGACCATGATCGACCGGCGCTGCAACCTCCTCGACTACGAGCGCGTGCTCAACGAGAAGAACCAGCGCCTCATCTTTTTCGGGCGCTACGCCGGGCTGGCCGGCATGCTCGACACCCTGCACGGCTACGGCATGAAGCTGCGGGCGCGCGGCGTGGACAGCCCCTTCGCCCGCATCCGCCAGGCCTACCAGTACGCCTCCCTGGCCGAGGCCAAGGCCGGGATCGAGGAGGTCGGCAACGAGATCGACGAGAAGGGGTTCCCGGAGGAGCTCTGCCCGCTGGTGGTCGGCTTCGCCGGCTACGGCAACGTCTCCCGCGGCGCCCAGGAGATCTTCGACCTGCTGCCGCACAAGATCCTCTCCGCGGAGGTCCTGGTGGAGATGATCGATAATTTCTCCAGCGACACGCTGAACCTGGTCAAGGTGGTGTTCAGCGAGGACGACCTGGTGCGCCCGCTCCAGGGCGCGTTCGACCTGCAGGACTATTACGCCCACCCCGAGAAGTACGAGAGCAAGTTCGAGAACTACCTGCCCATGCTCTCCATCCTGGTCAACTGCATCTACTGGACCGACAAGTACCCGCGGCTGGTGACCAAGGAATACCTGAAGAACCGCACCATCATGGAGTCGACACCGCGCCTGCAGGTCATCGGCGACATCAGCTGCGACATCGACGGCTCCATCGAGATCACCCACAAGTCCACCAAGCCCGACGCCGCCTATTACACCTACTTCGCCGCCGAGGACCGCTTCGCCGACGGCGTCCAGCCGCTGGGCACGACGGTCATGGCCGTGGACAACCTGCCCTGCGAGTTCCCGCGCGAGTCGTCCATCGAGTTCTCGCAGGTGCTGCGCGAGTTCGTCCCGGCCGTCGCCGCCGCCGATTTCAGCCGGCCGACCGCCGCCCTGGAACTGCCCGGGCCCGTGCAGAAGGCGCTGCTGCTGCACCGCGGCGCCTTCACCCCGGAATACGGCTACATGAAAGATTTCATCCAATAGGAGGATCACCATGAAAAAAATACTTGTCCTGGGCGCCGGGCTGGTCAGCCGGCCGGGAGTCAACTACCTGCTGGAGCGGAAGAACCTGTCGGTCACCGTCGCCTCGCGCACGGTGAGCAAGGCCGAGAAGCTGGTCCAGGGCCACGGCAACGGCCGCGCCGTCGCCGTCGACGTGGAGAACGACGCGGCGCTGGCCGCCCTGATCGGGGAGCATGACATCATCATCAGCCTGCTGCCCTGGATCCACCACGTCAAGGTGGCCAACCTGTGCCTGGAGCACGGCAAGGACATGGTGACCACCTCCTATGTCAGCGAGGGCATGAAGAATCTCTCCCGGCCCGTGCTGGACAAGGGCCTGCTGTTCCTCAACGAGATCGGCGTCGACCCGGGCATCGACCACATGTCGGCCATGAAGATCATCCATGCCGTCGAGGCCGAGGGCGGCAAGGTGCTCCATTTCCACTCCTACTGCGGCGGCCTGCCGGCGCCGGAAAACAACGACAACCCCTTCGGCTACAAGTTCTCCTGGAGCCCGCGCGGCGTGGTGCTGGCCTCGCGCAACTCGGCCCGCTTCCTTGAGAACGGCAAGATCGTCGAGATCGAGGGCAAGAACCTCTTCCTCAACCCCAAGGTGGAGGAGATCGAGGGGCTGGGCAAGTTCGAGGTCTACCCCAACCGCGACTCGGTGCCCTACAAGGACACCTACGGGCTCAAGGACGCCCTGACCGTCATCCGCGGCACCTACCGCAACCTGGGCTGGTGCGCGACCCTGAAAAAGATCGTCGACCTGGGCCTGGTCGATGAGACGCCGCGGCCCGAGCTCAAGGGGCTCACCTTCCGCCAGCTGACGGCCGGGCTGGTCGGCGCCCCCGCCGACCAGCACCTGAAGGAGGCCACGGCCGCCAGGCTCGGCATCCCCGCCGCGTCGGAGATCATTCAGCGCCTCGACTGGCTGGGCCTGTTCAGCGACGAAGTCACTCCAGACGGCGGCAACTATCTCGACATCCTGAGCACGCGCCTGCAGGAAAAGCTCTTTTTCAAGGACGGCGAAAAGGACATGCTCGTCCTGCGCCATCGTTTCATCGTGGAGAATGAGGACCGGTCGCAGGACCTGATCACCTCCACCCTGATCGACTTCGGCATCCCCTTCGGCGACAGCTCCATGGCGCGCACCGTGAGCCTGCCCATGGCCATCGCCACGCGCATGATCGCCGAGGGCACGATCGCCATGAAGGGCGTGCAGACGCCGGTCCATCCCGAGATCTACGAACCGGTGCTGCGCGAGCTGGAGACGCTGAACATCAAGATGGTGGAGAAGAGGCTCCACCTGAAATAGGCGGCATTGGACAGGAAAGCCATCGGCATGAACGGCGAGCAGGCGGCGGCCGCCTTCCTGAAGAACAAGGGCTACAAGATCATCCAGCCCAACTATCGCGTGGCCGGCGCCGAGGTGGACCTGGTGGCCAGCATCGGCGACATCCTGTGCTTCATCGAGGTCAAGACGCGCAAGACCAGCGACTTCGGGGCGCCGGAGGCCTTCGTCACCCGCCCCAAGCAGCTGAAGATCATCCGCGCCGCCCGCTTCTTCTCGGCCCGCAAGCCCTACCGCGATTACCGCGTGCGCTTCGACGTGGTCTCGGTGCTGCGCCGCAGCGACGACTTCGTCTGCGACCACCTGGAAAACGCCTTCGAGGATTGAGCCGTGCCCGAGCTGCGCAAGGACCCGATCACCGGCACCTGGGTGATCATCTCCGAGGAGCGGAAGAAGCGGCCCAAGTACTACCAGATCGTTGTCGACAAGGACCTCTCCATCCCTGAGAATTGCCCTTTCTGCCCGGGCAACGAGAGCATGACGCCTCCCGAGACCTTCGCCCTGCGCCCCGGCCTTTCACAGCCGAACTCCCCGGGCTGGGACCTGCGCGTCGTGCCCAACAAGTTCCCGGCCCTGAGGGTCGAGGGATCATTGCGCAAGAGCGGCGAGGGTTTCTATGACAAGATGAGCGGCATCGGCGCCCACGAGGTGCTGATCGAGACGCCGCGCCACCAGCACACCTGGTTCGACGGCGACCAGGCGGTGGTGCGCAACACCCTGATCGGGGCCAGGGACCGCGTCCTGGACCTGAAAAAGGACACGCGCTTCAAGTACATCATGGTCTTCAAGAACTTCGGCCCCACCGCCGGCGCCACCCTGTCGCACTCGCACACCCAGCTCATCGCCCTGCCGGTGGTGCCACTGCGCGTGCAGGAGGAGATCGAGGGGGCGCGCGCCCACTTCGCCCTCAAGGAACGCTGCATCTTCTGCGATATCATCCAGTACGAGAGCGAGGCCGACCGCCGCCTGCTCACCGAGAACGAGCACTTCATCGTCCTCGCCCCCTACGCCCCACGCTTTTCCTTCGAGCTCGCCGTCTATCCCAAGCGCCACAACCCGGCCTTCGAGGCCACCCCCGACACGGAGATGGACAGCCTGAGCCGCATCCTGAGCGAGACCCTGGGCAGGGTCGGGCGGCTGCTGAACCGCCCCGACTACAACCTGATCATCCACAACGCCCCGTGCCAGAACAGCGTCGGCGAGTTCTACCACTGGCACGTCGAGTTCATGCCGGTGCTGGCGCGCGTGGCCGGCTTCGAGTGGGGCACCGGCTTCTACATCAACCCCATCTCCCCCGAGGAGTCGGTACAGTCGCTGAAAGCGGTCTAGGCGCCCCGCCTCTTCTTACTTGTCTTTGGACGGAGAGATCTCCAGCCAGGAGAACCAGAGCGGGTGGTGCTTCTTGTACCAGCGCAGGATCTCCAGCAGCTTGACCTGTGCCTCGGGGCGGATCACGTCGGCGGGGATGCGGTCGAAATGGACGCGGATATGGTCCTGCTGCGGGAACTCCAGCGCCTCCGAGCACAGGGTCTGCAGCTCGTTGCGGATGCGGCCCGAGTCGGAGATGCGCACCGGCCGGTGCTCGTAGTCCTCACCGCCCATGAAGCGGCTGAGCAGCGGGTTGAACACCAGCCAGCTCTGCTCCAGGGTCTCGCCCAGGCGCAGGGTGAAGGTGATGCGCTTGTCGCCGCGCGAGCCGGCCAGGCGCACCGTCACCCGGTAGAGCCCCGGCCCCGCCTCCTCCACTCCCGGGGCGCCGGAATAGGGATCGGGACTCATGTAGCCCGACACGGCGAGCACGTCCCACTTCTTCTCGGGAAAGAAATCGTCGGCCTCGACCGACGGCTTGTGCAGCGGGATGCCGGCCAGGCGGGCATCATCGATCATCGCCCGGAAACGGGCGACGGTGGCCGCGTCGACCTCGCGGCCGAGAACCTGGCCCACGCGGCCGGCGAAGCCATCGGCATCGATGTCCAGTCCCATCAGCAGCCGCTCGCGATGGTAGGGGGCCTCGAAAGTCGAGGTGAAGGGGCAGACATAGGCGACCAGCCCCAGCATCGGCGCCAGGCTGGCGGCCTGGATGGCCTCGGCCGAGGCGGCATAGCCGTCGCACAGGAAGAGATGGCGCTCCCCGTCCTGCAGGTAGGGGCCGATCAGGTAGGTCGGGGCATAGGTGCCCGAATCAGTAAAGGCGGGGATGCCGGTGGGCAGAATGAAGCCGTCCTCGACGATGGTGGCGCCAAGGTCGGTCCACTCCTGCCACAGGTCGCCGATGCGCATTTCCCGGCTCTTGCCGCCCAGGGTCCAGACATGGACGCGTTCGGGGGCGATGTCGGGGTAAGTCTTGCGGATGGCCTGCATCACCTGCCGGCGCGGAGTGCGGAAAGAGATGAGGATCGACTCCTCGGCGGCGCGCTCGGCCACGGCGCGGGGAAGAAAGAGATTGCCCATATAGCCTTCATAGGGGCGGGTGATGGCCAGCGGCTGGTCGAACACGTGCAGCACGGTCATCGGCCCGGTCTCGGCCCCCTTGGAGAAGCGCGAGGTGTTCTCCAGCGTGTCGATGGCCGCGCCCCAGACGGTGATGCCCGCCGCCTTGATGTCGCGGTAGAACTCCTCCCAGCCGTACTCCTTGCGGTTGAGCAAACGCACCACCTTGCGGTCGAGCCAGCGCGCCACCGCCGGGCGGGCATAGACGCGGCCGAAGCCGAGCTGGGGATTCGAGCCCATCTCCGGGGTCTCGCCGGCCTTGGGCATCAGCCCCTCGCCGACGCAGACCATGATGGCGTGGTTCTCTGGGAGCTGGCGCGACAGGTACCACAAACTCTCGCTCATGGCGTAAGCCGAGATGGCGTCGGCCTCCTTCTTGGCCTGGTTGAGCCCCGACTTGTCCAGCCCCTTGCCGGCGCCGAAGCGGCCGAACAGGCGCGTCCCCAGCGCCGTCACGGCGCCGGTGACCGCGAACAACCGCTCCATGCCGCCGTCCATGAACGAGATGTCGCTGGTGAATTCCTTGGCCGGCTCGCCGCGCACCCAGGACACTTCAACGTTCTCGAGCCAGATATGAAAACGGCCCAGGATGGGGCGGGCGTCGAAGGCCCACTGGGCGATCAGGTCGCGTTTTTCCTGCGCGGAAGAAGTCATGTCGGCCTCCTTGACTGGGCGCTCCGGCGTAGAACCGGTTTTCCATTGTAGGCAAAGCCCGGAAAAAAATCAAGGCGCTTCTCAGGCCTGCGGAGAAGGATGGGCGCCGCGGAGCGCGGCGCGCAGGGCGGAGCCGGCCCAGGCGGCGACAGCGGCGACCAGGGCGCCCAGCAGCCCGGTGAGCAGCACCAGCAGCCAGCCACGGCCGGCCCCGATGCCGAACATGACCGCCATGCGGCCGGCGATGATGCGCCCGGAAGTCAGATAGAGGTACAGCCCGGCCAGCAGCCAGCTGAGGCCGCCGGCCGCGGCGCCCCGGCCGCAGGCCCTGGCGCTGGAGACCGGGGCGGCCATGGCGAAGGCCAGCGGCACGCCGGCCACCCATAGCCAGGATTGCAGGCCGATCTCCAGGATGAGGATCAGGACGGCCTGGATGGCGATGATCATCTTTTCCCCCTGAGCGAAGTCCGGGCGGCAATGCGCGGATGGGCCTCGGCGGCAGAGCGCAGGAACAGCAGTTCGACCGCCCTGCCCGCGGCCCAGTCGCGGACGCCGTCATCATAAAAGCGCGACCCCGGATTGCCGGCGGCGCCCCCGGGCAAGCTGCCCCAGGCTTTGACCCCGGGCCCCAGCTCGACCACCATGCGCCAGGAGGGGCCATGCCCCCCCGAGGCGGCGTTGATGACGCCCCGTCCGCCGCTCACCGCCAGCGCCGGCGCGCCCAGGCCGGGAATGCGGCCGAGATGGCCGATGACCACCGGGTTGGCCTGGCCCCAGCGCCAGCGCGGACTAAAGGCGCCACGCTCTTCCTGCAGCAGCGCGAGCGCCCGGCGGAACGCCCGGACGACGATATCGGCCAGCGACTCTTTTTCAGGGGTGGCGGCGTCGTCGAAAAAGGGCGAGCCGGCATCTCCCAGGATGAGGTCCATCGTAACGTCCGCTTTCGGCGCCAGGAAAAGTTTTCCGCCCCGCTCCAGGTCATCGTCCCAGATGGCCTTGTACAGCTCGACGAAGAAACGGCTGAAGACCGTCGGTTCGGTGCTTTCGGCGCGGTGCACAAAATCCCAGCGCGCCAGGCCTTCGGCCCGCTCCCGCTCCACTGCCGTCAACGGGGCCGTGTTCAGGATCGCCAGCAACCGGGGCAGGATGGTGCGCGCGCGCAGGCTCAGCGCGTCGCCCTGCATGCGCGCCATGTCCGCGCCACTGATGCCGGTCGCGGTCTCCAGCAGCTCGTTGATGCGCCGGCCGCGCTCGAAGGTGCCGTAATCCCAGCCGAGGTAATAGGGGTAGGCGTCGCCGGTTGGGCTCTGATTGGCCGAGGAGACGAAGCCGCGCTCGGGGTCCTCCGAGTGCGGGACCCGGTCCATGGGCACCCAGCCCGCCCACTCGCTTTGCGGATCGGAGCCGTCGAGCAGATAGCGCCCTTGCCCCCGGGCGCGCAGCGGGAACTTGCCGTTATGCCAGATGGCGATGCGGCCGTCGCTCCCGGCATAGGCGAAATTCTGGGCCGGGCAGTCGAAGCCGGCGATGGCCGCCTTGAAGTCTTCGTAGCCCCGGGCGCGATTCAGTCGGTAGAGGGCGTCCAGGATGGCGCTGGCGTCATGCCCGGTCCAGCGCATGGCCGCTCCCTCCGGGATCCAGTCCGGCCTCCCCGGTCGCGACGCCGCGAACGGCAACGGCCCGAGATGGGTGTAGGGCACATTTTCGACGACGGTCTTGTTGCCCCTGACGCGGATTTCCTCGCGCCGCCACGTCAGCGGGCGCCAGGTTTCGCCCCAGGCATACTCGCGCTGCCGGCTGTCACGGAAGCGGAGCTGGAAAAAATCGAGGACGTCCGAGCCGGCGTTGGTCACCCCCCAGGCGATCTTTTCGTTGAAGCCAATAACCACCCCCGGCGCGCCCGGCAGCGAGACGCCGCGCACGTTCAGCCCCGGCGCCGAGAGCTGGACCTCGTACCAGATCGACGGCAGGGTGAGCTGCAGGTGCGGGTCGTCGCACAGGATGGGGAAGCCGCTTTTTGTCTTCTTCCCGGCCACCACCCAGTTGTTGCTGCCGACCGGCTCGCCGAACGGGTCCGCGGCGGCGACCGGCCCCGCGCCGGGACGAGCCGCACCGTTCCTGCTCGGGACCGGAGGCGACGGCGCCGGGGCCCATGCCGTTCCGGCAGGGATCACCGGGTCCTGGAATGGCGCGAAAAAGGGAAAGAGGGCGTCAATAACGGCTTCGCCAGCCGCCTGCCGCGTGCGCGTCAAACCCAGCTCGTTGCCGTAACCGGTCAGGTCCCAGGCCATGTACTTCAGGAGCAGCGCGATGTCGAACGGCGTCCAGCGGCTTGGGGCATAGCCCAGGATCTTGTATTCCACAGGATAGGCGGCCGGCTTGAGCGCATCTACATAGGCGTTGACGCCGTTACAGTAGGCGGTGAGGATCCTGCGCATGGCCGCGTCGCCGGCGATGCCCTTGAGGAAGTTCTCGGCCCCCCAGGTCATGCCCAGGCGGCGCTGCAGCAGGTCCATCTCCAGGACGCGCGGGCCGATGACCTCGGCGAGGCGGCCGCCGGCGTAGCGGGAAAGGAAATCCATCTGCCACAGGCGGTCGCGCGCCGTCAGGTAGCCCTGCGCCCGGTACAGGTCGTCCTCGTTGGCGGCGAAAATATGGGGAACATGGCGGTCGTCCCAAACGACCGTCACCTGCCCGCGCAGACCGGCGATCGAAAGTGTTTCGGGAATCGCATCGCTCGCGGCATTGTTGCGCCAGAAGCCGTTGACGGGATCGAGAAACGTCGCCAGCGGCGGCAGGGAGCCATGGCGGGCTTGCAGCGCCCATAGTGCTGCCGCCAGCACCAGCAGGGCGAAAATTGCCTTCAAACGGTTCTTCATCGGCCTCACCTTCACGGAACCCGGAATGGAAAGGATTTACTATAAACGAGAGGCTGATTCTTTGCAACCGCTTCCCTGCTTTCCCGAACCGGGAGATGGGGTCAGGGTAGATCGAGGCCGATCAGGAACACACCAACGTCACCCCGTTTGTCACCACGCTTTTTCGGAATGGAGTTCCCAGGTCTCCTCGTCGAGGTTTTCGCGGAGATGATAATAATGACCCTGAAAGAAGCAAAAGGTGCGGCCGTTGGGCAGGCGGCCGGTGTGGGGCAGAAACAGCCGTTTCAGTTCCTTTCCCAGCAAATCAAAGATAACGAATTCCACCGCGTTCTCGCGATAACGATAGGTCCTGGCTACAAATCTTCCGTCCGCGACTTCAAACAAATCCAGCCCCGGGGTCTGTTCAGGCAGCAGGATACGCTTTTCAATTTCTTTCCAGCGCGACGGATTACCCTTTAAGGGTTCTAGAATGACATCTTTCATAGCCGCCGTTATTTTGAGTGGCGTCAACGGCAAGTAAACTCTTTCCAACTGGACGCCCTCTTTAGAATAAACCATCACGGTGGTTTCCTTTCCCGAATCGACAACGAAGATTTTATCGCCACTTACGCAGGCGGAATAATAGTTCGCGATTGGGTTGATATTGAAAATGCCGCCGGGCTGCCGTTGCCTGCCCAGCTCGCGGATCAGTTTAAAACTCTTGTCATATAAGCGGATGGTGATCGTGACCCCCTCATTGTCGATCTGCAAATCCCTGGCCACATAATTCTCGCCGACCCGATATATCCTGTTTTTAAACACGCTTATGGGCAACTTGATCTCATTGATAAAGCGACCATCCAGGGTGAAACAGGCGAACTTTCCTGAAGTGGGGATCTCCAGGTGGTCCTTGAGCGGCCGCATCTGGTGGATCCAGTCAAACTCGCCGGGCCCCTCCCCCGCCTGGCCGAACGTCTTTTCAAAGACGATGCCCTTGGGGCTTCTGGCGAATATGTGGATTTTCGCGGACTCCTCCACCACATAGACACGCTGCTCGGTTACGGCAATGAAATTCGGCTGCATGACCTGCGGCAGCACCGCAAGCTTCTCGGCTTTGAGCGGAATGCCGCCGCCCATCGCTACCAGTACAAATGTCAGGCAAAAGATCCTTCTGAAAATGGCTCCTCCCTGTTTTTCTCGGAAACGTCCCGCTCCTTCCAAATATGCAATATTTTTTTGTTATCTATTTATCCCGAATACTTTATAAATTTAAACACACACATACTTGCACCTACCCCCAGTCTTTCCTGAAACCGCTACCTTAAGCACATGCCGGGTCCCACACATCGCAATGGTAATAAAACTTTCTACCATTCTCACACCAAATTGTCCATTCATTATGGCACAAACCTTCACCATTGCAATATTTTCCGCTTACTCCAAGCACCTGGCACTGAGAGCCATAATGGGCACATATTCCATTACAATAGTTACTAGCTTGTTCAAGGCACATTGCAGTGCAAGAATCACCGGCATTTGCGAATAGCTGCATCGAAATAATGAAGACAATGATAATTGCAATGCCGAACAGAGCCAACAATAGTCGTTTACTCATTTTTTTCCTCCTTATATATTGAAATAGTTAAATTATTGTCCTTATTTTTTGTGATGCCATAAAATTTCCTATTTTTTTTATATTCAAAAGAAATAAATGATTTTTGAGGATTAACTACATAATAAACTTTATCTAATTTTCCTGAGAAATCAAACTTATACAAAAATCTCTTGTCACCATTTTTAAAGTATTGATAATTAAGCAAAAAATTATCAGGATCATCTTGATCAATAAGAAGTTTATCAAAAAACGGGTAAAATCCTCCCATTTCAGCCACTTCCTTTAAACAAATCTTATAATCCGACAAGGCATTTCTGGGCCATAATTTCCCCGTTCTCTTAAGTTTTCCTTTAGTAAACACCCAGAAGTACCCCGAAGTCGTCGAATAAACAAGCAATTGATCTTTTTTGTTTATTGAATACTGAATATTCGACGAAGCGCTCATAGAATACCAATCCGGATTTTCTTTTCCAGGATTTTTTTGAAGTTTTGGTTCAGATTTTAAATAAAGTCCGACAAATAGATTTGATCTATCTAAAAATCCCCTTAAATATTCGCCTTTTTTATCAAAGCAGTCAATGATATATTTACTGTCTTTTTTGGGGTCCGAATTCAAATAAATATATCCATTATTGTCAATGACAGGAGACATTTGAAGTGACAGTCTTTTTTTAAAGTAAATTTCTTCAATTAAATCACCATTTGTAGTGTAATGGAGTATTTTTTTATTATACCAATCTCCAAGATATAGTTGATCTTTTTTAATAAACAACGAAGCGAGTATAAATCTGGCGCTTGTGCCTCCGATTTCTCCCGGCCCCACCCCTTTACTCCCAAAAGTTTTAATAAGCTTTAAATCTGAATTATATTTAAAAATTTTCGCAAGAATCTGATCATAAACAAAAATATTTTCATTTTCATCAACAACCAATGAAAATGGGCCAATTAAAAATTCTTTTGACTGTTCTGACTCCTTCAATTCTTTGAACTTTACAAGATTTTTATAATTTGTCTCTTCACAATTTGGAACCGGGTTTTTGATTATTCTCACTTCATCGCTTGTCCAAAGCATACTGTAGAATGTAATAAAATAAATCGCTAATAATTTCATTTTCCTTTTACCTCATTTAACATGCCAATAATATTTCTAACATCATTCTCGCAAATGTCACCAATCTTACTATATTTAACTTTGTCGTTATATATTAAATATGTTTGCGCTAAGTTTAAATGAACCCTCCACTTTTTCTTAAACACATCAATGTTCACGGGAGAAATTAGTTGGAATGGAATTGTTTTTACTTTAGCAATTTCAAACATATCAGATTGATCCTGAATAACTCCCCAAATATTGGCTTTTTTATTTACAAGTTCAGATAATTTGTTCCAATAAATAATGTTTTTTGTGCAGGTTGTGCAAGGTCTTTCGAAAACAAATAAAAGTGAGGGCATTTTTTGATTTTGTTGAATTTCTATTGCATGAGTGTTTTTATCAATAAAAATAATTTCAGGAATTTTTTCACCATCAGAAAGAAAAGGAACCAGGTTTTTAAAATGCTCCTTTTTATTTATAAAATAAGCCAGTAAAATTACCAAAGCAAAACTTAAGACCAGCAGAAATATTATTAAAGTTATTTTTCTCATTTCCCCTCATTTAGAAATTATAAACTTCCACATTACAAATTTGCAAAATGGAACTTCGTGCTGCTAAGATTGTAATAAGAAAATGGTATATTACCTTTAAATAACTATTATAACTATTATTATTCATTTATAATTTATTAGCAATTATGTTGCCAAGTTGATTATGCATGCAAAATCATTTATCTACAATGATTTTAAGCGACAAACGCATTTCCACCTTCACTACGAATTAACCTCTGAATTAACTCAATTAAGCAATTGGCCATATAAATATTTCATAAAACACAATCAATTAGGGCTTTCCGATGGTTAACAAATTGGATAACTTAGTTAATGGAGGAGTCATCTTTTTGGAACTAGATGGTACTTGTGTAAGAGACTCATAAAAGTATGGTATTTCTCATCTTTGAGATTAAAAGTCTTCAACAATTTTTTAAAATTGTGACCGTTTTCATCATAAAATTTGTTTAAAACCAACTTAACTGTTTCCCGGTCCATTTCTCTATCAATAAAGGGATCCCAAACTGCTTCCCAAAAATTTTTCCCACCCATTAACTCCAAGCGAATCCCATCCAGCTTGCTATTACCTGAGGCAATCGCATTGGCAGAGGGGAAATCCTTCTCGATAAATTCTTCGATTTCTTCATTGATCTCATTTTTTTCGGAATTGATCCCGGCCCGGGTCAGGACCGAATTCAACTCGCGGATATTTCCCGGCCAGGAGTGGTTCATCAAGACCCGGACTGCCTCCCGGCCGAGTTTCCGCCCATTTAGCTTTCCCGCGAACTCCTCGAGAAGGTCTGGAATATCTTCCCGCCGTTCACGCAAGGGGGGAATGACGATCGGCAGCACGTTGAGTCGAAAATAAAGGTCCTCGCGGAACAGCTTTTCCACGATCAATCGCTTCAGGTCCTGGTTCGTCGCAGCGACGATGCGCACGTCGGCCTGCCGCTCGACCGCTTCCCCTAAGCGCATGTAAGTCCTGGCATCGATCAAGCGCAGCAGCTTGGCCTGCACGTCGGGGGAAAGATCGGCGATCTCGTCCAGAAACAGCGTGCCGCCCTCGGCCGCGGCCACGAAGCCGAAAGTGTCGGCGCAGGCGCCGGTGAAACTGCCCTTGCGGTGGCCGAAAATTTGGCTCTCGAACAAATCCCGGGACACGCCCGGAGTGTGCACATGGACAAAGTTACCCTGCCTGCCCGAATACTTGTGGATCAGCTCGGCCGCACGGTTTTTTCCCACCCCGGTCTCCCCGAAGAGTAAAACTGGTTCCTCTACGATGGCATACTTGCGCACCTTCGTCCGGATCAGCTCGGCCGCCTGGCTGCAGCCGCTGAGCCCTTCACTCCCCCTCTCCTTCCTCCTGATATCAGCCATCAAGCGGGAAAATATCTTGCCCAAGGTTTTGAGTTCAGCGATCTCCTCATGAAGAAAAGGGCCGTTGCCGCCGCTGTCTAGGTAGAAAAATAGTTCGTCGGAAACGGGAAAGATAAGCAATTGCTTGATCTTAAGGAACATCGCCGATTCGGATTGACTGTTGCCATTGAGTCTGATCAGGCAATCCGACCTCCCGACCTCCCGGCGCTTTTTTAGCGCTTCCAGGCCGAAGCTCCGGCAGAAGCCCTTGCCTTCGGCGATGGTCCCGCCCATTACCGCGCGTCCCCGGTGCCAGAGGATCTCTCCCTCGGCGCTGAAGATCATGAACAGGGCGACATCCTTGTCCTTGATGCAATGCCAGATACTGTCCTTTATTGATTGGATCAACATTTTCCCCTCTTGATTGAAATCAATCCCAGATTCCTATTATTTTAACTTGCTAGCTTACTCTTTCTCGGATCCGCATTTCTTGCTAATATAAAACGTTTTTATATCTATCCCCTGTTAGGGCCGATAAAATATCTGGTGGAAATACGAGCGATTACTCCTTAAATCTGCGGCATCACGCTCCGCAGGTACGAGCGCAAGCGCTCCAGCAAATCGTAAAAAACGGGAATGACAATGGGAACCAGGATGGCCGAGGCGGTCAGGCCACCGACCATGCACAGCGCCAGCGCCGACCAGATGTCGGTCTGCTCGCCCTGGCGGAACAGCACCAGCGGCAGGGCGCCGAACACGCCGGTGGCCGTGGTCAGGAAGATGGGCCGGATGCGCTCGAACGAACCTTGGGCGATGGCCTGGCGCATGGGGACTCCCTGGCGGACATAGTGATTGATGTGGTCGACCAGGATGATGGCATTGTTGACCACCACGCCGAAGAGCAGGATCACGCCGACATAGGCGGTGGAGTCGAAGGGAAAATCGGCGATGACAAAGGCGAAGTAGACACCGATCAGCGCCAGCGGGATGGAGATCATGATCAGCAGCGTCTGCAGCAGGCTTTCGTACAGGATGGCGATAATCAGGAAAACCATCAGCAGGGAGAGCCCCATGGCCCAGTTGAGCTGCTGTTGCTCCTCCTCCTTCATCATCCAGCGCTGCTCCTCCTCGCTCTTGGAGAAGCCGGGCGGCAGCTCCAGATTCTTGTACACCGCCTTGTAGACCCTCTCCCCGGCCTTGTTCGAGCCCAGGTAGTCCCAGCGCACGAAGGCCACGAATTCCTGGTTTTCGCGCAGGATGCCGCCCTTGACCTGGCGCTCCTCCACCGTTACCACGTCGCGCAAACGGAAGGGTCGCCCCGATGCCGAGGCGAACTCCTTGTCCAGCAGCTCGCGCAGCTCGATGCCCGCGCTCTCCTTCATGCGAATTTCGGCCTCGTACTCGCGGTCGCCGACGCGCAGGCGCGGCAGGGCCCCGCGCGGGGCGATGACGGTGGAAACGAGCTGCAGCAGGTAGGCCGGGTCCAGGCCGTAGCGGCGCAGGGCGGCAAAATCGGGGCGCAAATTGAAATATCTGCCCCCCGAACCCCAGGCATAGCCCTTGTCGGTCTGGACCGAAACCTCGCTGATGCGCCGGTGCAGGAGCAGGCTTTTTTTAAGGTTGTCGCAGAGCTTGAGCAGGCGCTGAAAATCGTAGCCCTTGATCTGGATGCTGTAGGGCATGAAGGAGCCGTTGTCCGGGGAATAGTAATAGCCCTCGGGATCGAAGCCGGAAATGCCGATGCCCACCCCGGCCAGGTTCTGGGCCACGGCGATCAGCTCCGCCTTCAGGGCATAGGGCGCCGCCGAGAACTCCACCTCCGGCGGGAAGGTGATCTCCATGACCGCGCTGTTCTCATGGATGCTGGCGTTGATCTGCCGTTCATATTTCTTTTCCAGCGCCACTTTTTCGAATTTCAGCAGGGCGTCGCGCACGTCGGCGAATTCGCTGCCCGCCGGCAGCCGCAGCCAGACGTACAGGCTCTGCTTTTCGTACCAGGAAAAAAAGCGGCCGAAGGTCACCTTTTCCCGGAACAACAGGAAGGAGAACGCCAGTACGGCGACGACCGGCAGGATCACGAACAGCGGGTAGCGCAGGAAAAAACCGTACACCCCGTGGCGCCGGCCTTTTTTCTCGGGCGTGAAGCGGAACCCGGCGCGGGCGGCCAGCGGCGGCACCAGCGTGTAGGCCACCACTACCGAGCAGAGCAGGGCGATGGAGATGACCCAGGCCAGGGGCAGGTAATAAACGCGCAGGCGGCCCTGGAACCAGGCGAACGAGAAAAAGACGATGATGGTGGTGAAGGTGGAGGCCAGCACCGGGACAAATACCCGGCGCGGCCCTTCCAGCGCGGCCAACTCGCGCGAGAAGCCCTTCTCGCGCAAACGCAGGATGCTGTCATAGACCACCACGGCGTTGTCCACGAACATGCCGAAGCCCAGGGCGAAGCCGGAAAGGGTCAGCAGGTTGAGCGGAATATTGAATATGTATATGGCGGTGAAGGTGGCGAACACCGAGAAGAAGACCGAGGCGAAGATGAGCAGCGACCCGCGCCAGTCGCGCACGGTGAGGAAAAGGACGATGAAGATGACGGCCAGGATCAGCAGGGCGATGCGCGCCAGGCCGGAGAGGCGCTCGGCCAACTCCTCGCTCTCGTCGCGAACGACCTTGAATTCCAGCTTGTCCTTGAAGCGCCGGCCCAGGCGGTCAAGGTCGGCGCGGATCCTCCTGGCCAGGGCCATGGTCGAGACCTGCGGCTGCTTGAAGACGTCGACGACAACGGTGGGCTGGCCGTTGTAACGGCCCTCTTCGCGCATTTCCTGGTAGCCCATGCCCGCCCTGGCCACGTCGCGCAGAAAAACGGGGCGGCCGGCGAAATTTCCCACCACGACTCCTTCCAGGTCTTTGACATCCCGCGCCGGGTTGGCCAGGGCCAGGGCGATTTCCTTGCCGTGGTCGCGGGCGGTCACCGAAACAATGCTGTAAAAGGAGAGCGACAGCGCTTGCAGCAGGCGCCCGGTATCGATGCCCAGGGTCTTCATCCTGTCCATGTCGGTGGTGATGCGGACCACCATCGGCACGCCGCCGGTGATCTCCACGCCCTGCAGCCCGGGAATGCCGCGCAGCAGCGGCGCCACCTCGCGCTCGACGCGGTTGCGCGTGGTGAAGACCGAGGCGTCGCCGAAAAAGCTGACCGTGAAAAACGGCTTTTTCTTGAATTCATCGGGTTCATAGGCCAGCACCCGCGGCAGCGCCACCTGGGCGGGCAGCCTCTCCCGCAGCTTGTTCATGCGCTCCTTGAGCAGCACATGGACAAAATCCATGTCGGCGGCGCGGGAAAACTCCGCGCGCAGCGAGCAGCTCCCCTCGTGGCACTGCGTCTCCACCCTGGAGGTCCACTTGACGCCCAGGACCTCCTCCTCGATGGGCAGGGCGACGCGCTGCAGCACCATCTCGGCCGAGGCGCCGTACCAGGCGGCGCTGATCGACAGCGCGGGCAGCTTTTCGTCGGGAACCAGCTCAATAGACGAATGGCTGACGGAGTAGATGCCCATGACCAGCACGGCGGCGAAAAGTATCATGGCCAGCACCGGCCGCTCGATCATGAATTTCATGGTTTCAGGTTTTTACCCTGTCGCGGGTGAATACGTCGTAGAGCACCGGGATCAGGATCAGGGTCAGAAACGTGGAAGAGAGCAAACTGCCGGCGAGCACCACGGCCATGGGCCGCTGCAGCTCGGCGCCGATGCCGCTCATGTAGATCATGGGCAGCACCCCGAAGACGGTGGTGAAGGTGTTGAGGATGATGGGCCGCAGGCGCACCCGCGAGGCCTCCAGCAGGGCCGCCCTTACTCCCATGCCTGCTTTGCGCATCTGGTTGGCGTATTCCACCTTGACGATGGCGTCATCAACTACGATGCCCACCGCCACCATCATGCCGATGCCGGAGATGACATTGATCGTCTCGCCCAGGAGCCACAGGGCGACAAAGGCGCCGAACAGGCCCATCGGCACCGTGGACATGATGATCAATGGGTGCACGAGGTTCTCGAACTCGGCCGCCATCACCATGTACACCAGCAAAATGGAGAGCAGCAGCGCCAAGCCCAGGGAAGAAAAGGCCGCCCGCCGCTCCTCTTCCTCGCCGGATATTTGCACGCGCACGCCGCCCGGCAGGGCCGCTTTTTTCAGGGCCCGCTGCAAACGGACGGCGGCCTGCTGCCCCTTGCCGTTCTGCAGGTTGGCGGCGATCAGAAAATAGCGTTCCTGGGATTCCCGCGCCAGCTCCTTGATGGAGGGCGCGCGCTCGAAACGCACCAATTGCGAAAGGATCAGCGAGGAGCCGTTGACGGCGACGGGCATGTCCAGGATGCGCCGCAGCTCGCGGTCGTCACGGATCGGCGTGCTGACCACGATATCGTAGTTCTTCTGGAAGCGCTTCAGCGTGGAGACCGCGTCGCCGCGCAGGGCGTTGCGGATGGTCTCGGCGAGGGTCTTCTTGGCGATGCCCAGGCGGTTGAGCAGCTCCTCGTTGACGCGCATGGCCAGGATGGGCTTGCCGTCCCCGTCGTTGCTGCGGACATCGACGAGCTGCGGCATGTCTTTCATGATGGCCGTGATGCCGCGAACGGCCTGGCGGCCGTCAACGATGCGCTCATAAAACACCTTGACCTGGAATTCCTCGGCCCCGAAATGCAGGTACTCGGACAGCGTGTTGCGTTCCGGGAAAACCGAGTACTGCGCCAGAGCGGGCACGGCGGCCAGGATGCGGCGCGCGGCCCTCATGGCCCCGTCGCGCTTGCCGCGGCCGCGGCATTCGACGATCCAGTCGAGGCGGTTCACCGAGATGTCGGCGTTTTCGACGCCCAGCTGGCTGGTGGTGCCGAATCGCGAAAAAACATGGGTCACGCCGGGGATGCCCTGGAAGCGCGCTTCCAGCGCGTCGCCCAGGCTCTCCGTCTCCTCGTAGCCCTGGCTGGGATCGCTGGCGGCGCTGATTTCGAAACGGGCGGTGCGGGTTTGCGGCAGGAGCTCCTTTTTGAGCGGCAGATAAAAGATGACGGTGCCGGCCAGCATGGCCAGGGCGATCCAGACGGCGATGCGCTTGCGCTCCAGGCAGCGCAGCAGGAAGGCGTGGTAACGGCTGGCGAAGGCATCGTAGCCGCGGTTGAAAACGCCGTACAGGCCGCCCAGGCCGCGGTCGATCAGCCGTTTGGCGTGGCGCAGCACCATGAGCGCCGCCGCGCCAGCGAAGGCAACCACCGTCTCCAGGATGAAGCCCACGACGCGGAAAGGCAGGGCCAGCCCCCAGTGCGCCCGACGCAAGATGCGGTTGCCGCCCTCGTTTACCGCCGCCGCGCCCGGCGCCGCGCCCCTTTCGGACCGCGAGAAGACGCGGAACAACGTCGGCAGCAGGGTGACGGTGACGACCAGGGCCGCCACCAGGGCGAAGGAAATGGTCAGCGACTGGTCGCGGAACAGCCGGCCGGTAATGCCGTAGATATAGATGACGGGAAGAAAAATGACGATCGTGGTCAGCGAGGAGCCCAACAGGGCCGGGAACAGCTCGCGCGTGGCCAGGATGGCCGATCGTTCCGGGTCTTCCTTGAAGCTGAAGCGGTACATGTTCTCGATGACCACGATGGCGTTGTCCATGAAAATGCCGATGCCCAGCGCCAGTCCCCCCAGCGACATGATGTTGAGGTTGACGCCGGCGAAGAACATGAGCACAAAAGTGGCCAGTACCGATATGGGCGAGATGATGGCGATCAGGATGGGATCGCGCCAGTTCTGGAAAAACAGCAGCAGCACCAGGAAGGCCAGCAGTCCTCCCTGCAGCAGGGCCCCCTTGAGGTTGGAAATGGCCGACACAATCAGCCCCGACTCCTCGGCCACGGTGACGAAGCGGAGTTCCGGGAACTCCTTTTCCATTTGCCGGAAAGCCCTGTGCACGGCGGCGGTGGCGGTCACCGTGTTGCCCGCCGACTCCTTGTAGATCATCAGGGCGATGGCCGGGCGCCGGTCCAGGTGGATCTCGCCCTGCTCGATCTTCTCGGCAAAGCGCACGCGGGCCACATCCCCGATCAGCACGTGGCCGGCTGCCAGGGCCCGCAGGGGGATCTTCTCGATCTCGGCGGGATCCTGGATCTCGCCCTCGACCTTGACCACGAAGCGGATGTTGTCCTTCTTGACCGTGCCGCCCAGGACCTGCTGGTTCCAGTCGCGGATGGCTGCGGCCACCTCTTCATAGCCGATATGGAAAAGCGCCAGCTTCTCCGGCAGCACCGAGACCACCACCTCGCGCTCGCCGCTGCCCTGCACGTCCACCCGCGACACGCCGTCCAGCTGTTCCAGGCGCGGCTTGATCAGGAGCTCGGCGGTCTCGCGACGGTCGGCCAGGCCCGCGCCGCCGGCGTCGGGCCGGCGCGTTTCGACCACGGCGATCACGATGGGCTTGGACGCCGGATCCATCTCGATGATGCGCGGGACGGCGCAATCGCCGGGCAGCAGGCTGCGCGCCTCCTCGACCTTTTCCTTGGTATGCAGCAGGGCGAAATTCATGTCCGTGCCCCAGTGGAATTCCAGGG
>JALOLA010000039.1 GCA_025456205.1 Acidobacteriota bacterium
AGAATACCTGAAGGGCATCGCCGGGGAATAAGCGATGAGATACCTGCCCCTGACCGACGCGGAACGGGAGGAGATGAAGCAGGTCATCGGCGTCTCCGACGTCAACGAGCTTTTCTCCTGCCTGCCGTCCGGCCAATGCCACCCGCCCCTGGGCGCGCTGCCGCCGGCATTGAGCGAGCCGGAGCTGGTCGCCGCCTTCCAGGGCTTCGCCCGCCGCAACTCCTACTCAGCCCATCTCAGCTTCCTGGGCGCCGGCGCCTATTCCCACTTCATTCCCGAGGTCGTCTCCTACCTCAGCGGCAAGGGCGAGTTCCTCACCCCGTATACTCCCTACCAGCCCGAGGTCAGCCAGGGCAGCCTGCAGGCGATCTTCGAATACCAGACCATGATGTCCATGCTGACCGGCCTGGACGTGGCCAATGCCTCGCTGTACGACGGCGCCACCGCCGCCGCCGAGGCCGTCCTGCTGGCCGTGCGCCGCTCCGGGCGCAACCGCGTCCTTCTGGCGGCCAACCTGCACCCCGAGTACGCGGCGGTCATCCGCACTTACGTGCAGAACCTGCCCATCGAGCTGCTGAGCGTGGCGATTGATGAAGCCAGCGGCCGGGTGGACGGGAACGACCTGCGCGCCAAGCTCGACGATGCCTGCGCCGCCTTCGTTTTCCAGTCACCCAACTTCCTGGGCGTGGTCGAGGACCAGCGGGCCATCGCCGCCGCCGCGCACGAGCGCAAGGTTTATGCCGTGCAGGTGGTGGCCGAGGCCATGTCCCTGGCCTTCCTTGATTCCCCGGGCGACGCCGGCGTCGACATGGCGGTCGGCGAAGCGCAGAGCTTCGGCCTGACCCTCGGCTTCGGCGGCCCCTACCTCGGCTTCATGGCCGTGCGCGAGGAGTTCCTGCGCCAGATGCCCGGGCGCCTGGTCGGGCAGACCGTTGACCTGGACGGCAAGCGCGGCTATGTCCTGACGCTGTCCACCCGCGAGCAGCACATCAAGCGCGAGAAAGCGACGTCGAACATCTGCTCCAACGAGGCCTGGTGCGCCATGCGCGCCGGCATGTACCTGGCGGTCATGGGCAAGGCCGGCCTCGGCCGCGCCGCCCGTGCCTGTCACCTGAATGCCGCCTATTTCGCCGGCGCCGCGGCCCGTTTCGGCCACGTGCGCGTAGTTTACGCCAGGAACTTCTTCAACGAGGTGCTGGTCGAGGTGCGGAAAGGCACCGCGGCCGCCCTGGCGGCGAAGCTCAAGAAAAAGGGGATCCTGGCCGGCGTGCCGCTTTCCTGGTTCGATCCGGAACAGAAAAACCGCCTGCTGCTCGCCTTCAGCGAGACGCACGACCGTGCCGCCATTGACCGCCTGCTGGCCGCGATCGGAGAAGCCAAATGAACGCCCTGCCGAAACTGATTTTCGAGCTGAGCCGGGAAGGGAAGATCGGCTGCGGTCTCAAGGAGGCCGACGTGCCCGCCGCCATCGCCATCGACGCCGGGCAGCTGCGCCGCGAGCCGGCCGACCTGCCGCAGGTCTCCGAGGTCGAAGTGGTGCGCCACTACATGGCGCTGGCCAGGTTGAATTACTCGGTCGACGCCGGATTCTACCCCCTCGGCTCCTGCACCATGAAATACAACCCCAAGATCAACGAGAAGCTGGCCGCCTGCGACGACCTGCAGGCCCATCCCTACGCCCCCCATGACCTGGTGCAGGGCAACCTGGAGATCATGGCCCGGCTCGAGGAATGGCTGGTGGAGTTGACCGGGCTGGCCGGCTTCACCCTGGCTCCCGCCGCCGGCGCCCACGGCGAGTTCACCGGCATGCTCATCGTCCGCAAGTACCTCGAGGAGAAAGGCGATGCCCGCAGGGTCGTGCTGATCCCCGATTCGGCCCACGGCACCAACCCGGCGTCGGCCCATTTCGCCGGCTACGAGGTCAGGGAGATCGCCTCCAACGAGCGGGGCACCATCGGGCTCGACGAGCTGCGCCCGCATCTCGCTCCCGACGTGGCGGCGCTGATGATGACCAATCCCAACACCCTGGGCATCTTCGAGAGCGACATCACCGCCATCGCCGAGGCCCTGCATGCCAACGGCTCACTGCTCTACATGGACGGCGCCAACCTCAACGCCCTGCTGGGCGTTGTGCGCCCCGGCGACCTGGGCGTCGACGTCATGCACATCAACCTGCACAAGACCTTCGCCACCCCCCATGGCGGCGGCGGGCCCGGCTCCGGACCCGTCGGCGTGGCCGAGCGCCTGTTGCCCTACCTGCCCGTGCCGCGCGTGCGCCGGGCGGGGACGGGGTTCGAGGTGGTGTACGACGACCCGCGCAGCATCGGCCGCGTCAAGAACTTCTACGGCCATTTCCTGGTCATCGTCCGCGCCCTGGCCTACCTGATGGCCCTCGGCCGCGAGAATGTCGGGCGCGTGGCCGCGGACGCCGTGCTCAACGCCAACTATGTCCGCAAGCGGCTGGAAGGCATCCTGGACCTGCCGTACAAGGCCCCCACGCTGCATGAAGTCGTATTTTCCGACAATGGCCTGCCGGTCAAGACGCTGGACATCGCCAAGCGGCTGCTGGACTACGGGTTCCATCCGTTCACCATCTATTTCCCGCTGATCGTGCACGGGGCGATGATGATCGAGCCGACCGAGAGCGAGAGCAAGGAGACGCTGGACGAGTTCATCGCGGTGATGGAGACCATCCTGCGCGAGGCCCGGGAGAACCCCGAGCTGCTGCGCCAGGCTCCGACCACCACGCCGGTGCGGCGCCTGGATGAGACACTGGCCGCCCGCAAGCCGATGCTGCGCTGGCGCAAGGGGGAGAGCACTTGAGCGTACAGAACGTCATTCTCAAGCTGCAGGAGTTCTGGGCCGAGCGCGGCTGCATCATCGCCTCGGGCTACGACATCGAGGTCGGCGCCGGCACCATGTCCCCGGACACCTTTTTCCGCGTCCTGGGCCGGAAGCCCTGGCAGGTGGCCTACTGGCAGCCCTCGCGGCGCCCGGACGACGGGCGCTACGGCCAGAACCCCAACCGCGTGCAGAAGCACAATCAGTTCCAGGTCATCCTCAAGCCGGTTCCCGGCGACGGGCAGCTGCTCTTCCTGGACAGCCTGATCTACCTCGGCGTCGACATCCGCATCCACGACATCCGCTTCGACGACGACAACTGGGCCTCGCCCTCGCTGGGCGCCTGGGGGGTCGGCTGGCAGGTGATGTGCGACGGCCTGGAGATCGCCCAGTTCACCTACTTCCAGCAGGCCGGGGGCATCGAGCTCAATCCGAACGCGCTGGAGATCACGTACGGCATCGAGCGCCTGGCCGGGTTCCTGGACGGCAAGAGCAGCCTGTACGACCTGGATTGGGGCAACCGCGTCTCCTATGCCCAGCTGAAGCTGGAAGAGGAGCGGCAGTTCTCCATCTACAACTTCGAGCTGGCCGACATCGACATGCTGCGCGGCCTGTTCCAGCAGTACCAGAAGGAAGCCGAGAAGCTTCTCGACCGCAGCCTCTACCTGCCGGCCTACGACTATGTGCTGAAGTGCTCGCATGCCTTCAACATACTCGATGCCCGCAAGGCCATCTCGGTCGCCGAGCGCACGGCGCTGATGGGCATCATGCGCAACCTGGCGGCGCGCATCGCCCAGAAATACGTCCAGCAGACGGAAGGTGAAGACCATGGCTGACCTGCTTCTTGAACTGGGGGTCGAGGAGATCCCGGCTTTCGCCGTCGCCGGCATCCGCGACCAGCTGCGGGAGCTGCTCCTGGCCCGCCTGGCACAGGACCATGTCGCCCACGGCGGCATCGAGTGCGCGGCCACCAACCGCCGCCTGATGGTCCACGTGCTGCAGGTGCCCGAGCGGACGCCCAGCAAGGAGGAGACGATCCTGGGGCCGGCCAAGCGCATCGCTCTCGATGAGCGCGGGCTGCCCACGGTGGCGCTCAAGAAGTTCTGCGAGTTCCAGGGGGTCAAGCTGACCGACGTGGTGGAGATCGAGACCCCCAAGGGCAGCTACCTGGGCATCACCAAGGTCGGCGGCGGCCGCGACGCGGCCGAGCTGCTGGCCGCGGCCATCCCGGCAGTGCTGGCGGCGCTGACTTTCCCCAAGACCATGGTCTGGAATGAGTCGCGCGTCCCCTTCATCCGCCCACTCAAGAACATCCTGGTCCTGTTCGGCAACAAGCCGCTCGACGTCAGCTTCGCCGGCGTGCGCTCGGGGAACCGCTCGCCGGGCCACCTGCTCCTGTCCGATGCCTTTTTCGAGGTCAACTCCTTCAAGGACTACTTCGAGGGGCTGGGCCGGAATTTCATCATCCTGCACGAGGAGGAGCGCAAGGCCAAGATCCTCGCCGAGATCCACGAGGTCGAGGAGGAGCTGGAGTGCCGCATCCCCTGCGACGGCGAGATGCTCGACTACTACGTCTTCAGCACCGAGTACCCGGTGGTGTTCAGCGGCAGCTTCGACGCCAAGTACCTGGCGCTGCCGACGGAGATCATCACCGCCTTCATGACCCACGAGAAGAAGCTGCTGCCCGTGTACGACGGTGCCGGCAAGCTGACCCCCCATTTCGTCGGCGTGGCCAACATCCCCGACGAGAACCGCAAGGTCAGCAGCGGCAACGAGAAGGTCGTCCAGGCCGCATTCGAGGACGCCCAGTTCTTCTGGGACCAGGACCGCAAGGAGGATTTCTTCGCCCTGAAGGCCCTGCTGAAGAACGTCATGTTCCAGAAGGAGCTGGGGACGTATTACGAGAAAGTGGAGCGGCTGGCCGCCCTGGTCGACTTCGTGATCAATGAGACGCACCAGGATGCCCTGCGCAGCCAGCTGCACAAAGCCGCCTTCCACTGCAAGAACGACCTGCTGACCAAGATGGTGCGCGAGTTCCCCTCGCTGCAGGGGATCATGGGCGGCCTGTACCTGCACGCCGCCGGCGAGGACCCGCTGGTCTGGAAGTCGATATACGGCCACTACAAGCCCAGAAGCCTGGCCGAGGAGAAGCTGGAGGACCTGGGGGCGGGCATCCTGTCCATCGCCGACCGCATGGACAGCATCGCCGGCTTCGTCAGCAAGGGCATCAAGATCTCCAGCTCCAAGGACCCCTACGGCATCCGCCGCGACGCCAACGCCATCATCAAGATCATCATCGATTTCCGGCTGCCCCTGGACCTGGCGCCGCTGATCCGCCTGGCCGCCCTCAACTTCGCCAAGAACGACGCCGACCTGCAGCAGAACTGCAAGACCATCCGCGAGCTGCTCGCCTCGCGGCTGGAGAACTACCTCAAGGACCACATGAAGCATCGCTACGACGTCGTCAACGCCGTCATGGCCCAGGACACCATGGCCATCCATGACAAGTACCTGAAGGCCCAGGCCGTGGCCCGGCTGGTCGAGAGCGGCATGGCCGAGCCGCTGTCCGCCCTGCACAAGCGCCTGAAGAACATCTGCTCCGGCAGCGAGCGCTGCAATTTCTCGGAGGGCGAGCTGAAGGAGAAGGAGGAAAAGATCCTCTCCGACGTCTTCAAGGAATCCAAGCCGCGCATCGACGGCCTGATCCTCAGGAAGGACTTCGCCCAGGCCAGCTCCGAAATTCTGGAGATGCGGCCGATCATCGACGCTTTTTTCGAAAAGATCCACGTGATGGACAAGAACGCCGCCCTGCGCAGGAACCGCATCGCCCTGCTGCAGCGCCTCGATGAGCTGCTGTCCGCCGTGGCCGATTTCTCACTGCTTGTCGAGACCAAACCAGGAGGAAAAACATGAAGGAAATACAGAGCGAGAACCTGCGCAACGTTGCCGTGGTGGGCCACGGCCACAGCGGAAAAACCAGCCTGGTCTCGGCCATGCTGTACAACACCAAGATGGTCAATCGCCTGGGGAAAGTGGACCAGGGCAACACGGTCACCGACTTCGACGAGGAGGAGATCGCCCGCAAGATATCCATCCAGGCGGCGCTGGCCTATGCCTACAAGGATAAGTACAAGATCAACCTGCTCGACACCCCGGGCTTCGGCAACTTCATCTGGGAGACCATGGTGGCGCTGCAGGCGGTCGAGACCGGCCTGATGGTCGTCTCGGCCCAGGACGGGATCCAGGTGCAGACCGAGAAGATCTTCGACGGCATGGCCGAGATAGGCAAGCCGCTGCTGTTCGCCGTCAACAAGATGTGCAAGGAGCTCGTCGACTTCGACAAGGTCTTCGACTCCCTGGTCGCCGCCTTCGGCAAGAACGTCGTCGCCGCCCAGATCCCCATCGGCCAGGGGCCGGACTTCAGCGGCGTGATCGATGTCGTCGAGTTGAAGGCCTGGCAGTTCGCCGCCGACGACAAGGGCGAGAGCAAGGAGATCCCCATCCCCGAGGCGCTCAAGGACGAGGTGGGCCTGCGCCGCGAAGCGCTGCTGGAGAAGATCGCCGAGAACGACGAGAAGCTGATGGAAAAGTACTTCGCCGAAGGCGCCCTGTCGCCCGAGGAGATCCGCGCCGGGCTGAAAAACGCCATGCTGCAGCGCAACGCCATGCCGGTGCTGGTCTGCGACGCCCTGGCCAACCGCGGCGTCCAGCAGCTGCTGGATTTCGTCGTCGCCTTCGCGCCGGCCCCCACGGAAGCGCCGCCGGCAAAGGCCAAGAACGGCAACGCCATCAAGACCGACAAGGCCGCGCCCTTCGCCGGCCTCGTCTTCAAGACCATCTCCGACCCCTTCACCGGCAAAGTATCGTTCATCCGCGTCTTTTCCGGCACCTTCAAGCCCGATACGTTCTACTACAACTCCAGCAAGGAGCTCGAAGAGCGCGTGGCCGGCCTGTTCCTCATGCAGGGCAAGACCCCGGAGCCGGCCGGCGAGGTCCAGGCCGGCGATATCGTGACCGTAGCCAAGCTGAAGGAGACGCAGACCGGCGACTCGCTGTCCACCAAGGCCGACAAGATCCTGCTGCCGGAGATCGTTTTCCCCATCCCATCCATCTCATTCGCCATTGAGCCCAAGGCCCGGGGCGACGAAGGCAAGATCTCCAACGCCCTGCAGCGCATCATGGAGGAGGACCCGACCATCAAGATGCTGCGCGACCCGCAGACCAAGGAGCTGGTCATCTCGGGCAACGGCCAGCTGCACGTCGAGCTGGTGGTCAACAAGCTGAAGCGCAAGTACGGCGTGGATGTGATGATGAAGGCGCCCAAGATCGCATACCGCGAAACCATCATCGGCAAGTCGGACGTGGAAAAAAAATATAAGAAGCAGAGCGGCGGCCGCGGCCAGTACGGCCACGTGCTGATCCGCATGGAGCCCCTGCCGCGCGGCGGCGACTTCGAGTTCGTCAACGCCCTGACCGGCATGTCCGTCCCGCGCAACTTCGTCCCGGCCATCGAGAAGGGCATCGTGGAGTCCAAGAACACCGGCGTGCTGGCCGGCTATCCGGTCGTCGATTTCAAGATCGAACTGTACGACGGCAGCCACCACGAGGTGGATTCATCGGACATGGCCTTCAAGATGGCGTCGTCCATGGCCTTCAAGATGGCCATGAAGGCGGCCAAGCCCACCATTCTCGAGCCGGTGGTCAAGGTGGAAGTGATCATCCCCGAGGAGTTCATGGGCGAGATCAACGGCAACCTCAGCGGCCGGCGCGGGCGCATCCAGGGCATGGAGATCAAGGGCAAGAGCCACGTGGTCAAGGCCGCGGTGCCCATGTCGGAGATGCTGGACTTCGAGCCGACGCTGACCTCGATCACCGGCGGCCGCGGCAGCTTCTTCATGGAGTTCTCCCACTATGAGGAAGTGCCCGGGCACCTGCAGAAGAAGATCATCGAAGAGGCAATCAAGGAAGGCCGGGTCAAGGAAGAGGAAGAATAAGATCAGGAAGTGTTAGTGATAGTGATCGTGGTAGCAAGAGACTCAACGAACTAAGAGTGTCAGTGAGAAACTCGATGGACCATAGTGGCCAAGAGATGAGTGACAAGTGACGAGTGCAGGCGATCGATCGACCTCATGCCGTAGCGCATCACGCATCACGAATCACGAATTACGAATCACGAATCACGATAGTTCGATCTGTTTCTTGGGATGAGACTATCCGATTTTGATTTTACGCTGCCGGCGGAGCGGATCGCCCGCTTCCCGGCCGAGCGTCGCGACGGCTCGCGGCTGTTGATGCTCGAGCGCCGGAGCGGAGCAGTCAGCCATCACCGTTTCGCCGAGCTGCCTGACCTGCTGGAGACTGACGATTTCCTGGTCATGAACAACTCCCGGGTGCTCCCGGCCCGGCTCCTGGGCCGGATCGCCGGCAAGGCGGCCGAGCTGCTGGTCGTCAGGGACCTCGGCGACAACACGCTCGAGGTCCTGTGCCGTCCGGCCGCGCAATTCATTCCCGGCGCCGAGTTCATCGCCGACGGCGGGCCGCGCGCCGAAGTGCTGGCCCGCGGCGGCCGCGGGCGGCGCCAATTGCGCTTCGACCGCGAGACCGCGCGCGTGCTCGAGCACGGCTATGCGCCGCTGCCGCCCTATATCAAGCGCAAGGCAGGGGAGGCGGCCGCTTGCCGCGATTTCGACCTCGAGCGCTACCAGACCGTCTATGCCCGCGATCCAGGCTCCATCGCCGCTCCCACCGCCGGCCTGCATTTCACGCCGGAGGTCCTGGCCCGGGTGCGGGAACGCCATCCGCTGCTGGAGATCACCCTCGACGTGGGGGAGGCCACCTTCCAGAAGATCGAGAGCGAGGACATTTCCCGGCACCGCATGGGCAGCGAGACGATCCGCATCGACTCCGAAACGGCCCGGCGCCTCCTTGAACTGAGATCCCGGGGGGGCAGGCTCCTGGCCGTAGGCACGACCGCCGTGCGCTCCCTGGAGAGTTTCGCCCGGCTCAGTGAGCCGCTCACCGAGTTCGCCTCGGATATCTTCATCAGCCCCGGATTCGACTTCCGGCTGGTGGACAAGCTGCTGACCAATTTCCACCTGCCGAAATCATCCCTGTTCATCCTGGCCAGCGCCTTCGCCGGGCTGGAGGCCCTGCAGGAAGCTTATCGCCAGGCCATAGCGGAGAAGTACCGCTTCTTCTCCTATGGCGACGCGATGCTCATCGTTTAGCAAAAAGACGGTAGACGATAGACGTTTGTGGTTAGCAAGACATGGCATCTGCCAGTGTTTTATCTTTTCTTGCTGACGTCTAACGTCTATTATCTGGCGTCTCTTTTTATCCTGATTGACAATCGCGCTTGACTCAAATAAAATACATCTTTCTGATCGACTTCCCAATTAGAGGAGAGGACAGGTGAACACACTGGCGAGGGCAGAATTGCCTTTCAAATTATTCAAGCGGGGAAAGGTCCGCGACGTTTTCGAGGCCGGCGATCGCCTGCTGATCGTCTCCAGCGACCGCATCTCGGCCTTCGATCATATCCTGCCGTCGCTGATCCCCGGCAAGGGACAGGTGCTGAACCGCATCGCCGCCTTCTGGTTCGAACGCACCAGGGAGCTGATCCCCAACCATGTGCTGTGCTCCGAACCTGAGACGCTCGCGGAATTCGCGGCTCATGCCGCCATTCTGGAAAAACGCACCCTCCTGGCCCGCAGGGTGAACGCGTTCCCGGTCGAGGCCATCGTGCGCGGCTACATCGTGGGCTCGGGATGGAATACTTATCAGAAGAGCGGCGAGGTCTGCGGGGTCAAGCTGCCCGGAGGACTGAAGTTCGCCGACCGCCTGCCCGAGCCCATCTTCACCCCGACGACCAAGGCCGACCAGGGGCATGACGCCGATATCACCTTTGAGCAGCTCGCCGGCAGCCTGGGCCGGGAAACGGCGGCGCAGCTCAGGGCCCTGTCCCTGAAACTGTTTGCCGCGGCCAGCGCCTTCGCCCTGGAGCAGGGGATCATCATCGCCGATTCCAAGTTCGAATTCGGCCGCGACGCCCAGGGGAACATCATCCTGATCGACGAGATATTCACCCCCGATTCGTCCCGTTTCTGGAAGCGGGACGAATACCGGCCGGGGCAGGAGCCGCCGCCCTTCGACAAGCAGTACGTGCGCAACTACCTGCTGGCATCTTCCTGGGACCGCAGGTCGACCCCCCCGGAACTGCCGGCGGACGTGATCTCCGCCACCGCGGCCAAGTACGGGGAGATCTTCCATATCCTGACCGGCCAGCAGCCATGAGCGGAGAGCTGAACATCCTGGACCTGCTTTTCATCGTCATCCTCTTCCTCTCCCTCTTTTTCGGGATTTTTCGCGGCCTGGTGCGCGAACTGTTCTCGCTTTTATTCCTGGTCGCGGCCCTGGCCGGCGCCTTTTTCTATTATCGGGATGCCGGCCTGCTTCTGAATGGCCTGGTCGGGAATCGCGGCCTGGCCGATTTCGCCGGCTTCCTGCTCATCCTGGCGCTGGTCGCGGCCGCCGGCGCCCTTTTCACCGCCTTGGTGAGCAAGCACGTTGTCCCGGGCCCGCTGAAGGCCATCGACCGGCTGCTGGGAGCCGCTTTCGGGCTGCTGCGCGGCATCCTCCTCACCGGACTTGTCATCTACGGTTTCCTGGCCTTTCCCCTGAACCGTGAGCCGCTCGACCGCTCGCTGCTGGCGCCGGCCCTGACCCGGGTGCTCGCCGCCGGCATCCAGGTGCTGCCTCCCTCACTGAGGGCCAGGCTGAAAGTGATAGAGATCCATGACAGCAAAAAAAATAATCGAACTAGCCGAGCAATTTGAAGCCCTGACCATCAAGAACCAGATGCGGATCCTGGCGGGGAAGGCCGTGAACTCCCGCTTCCTCTTCTACAAGGAGATCACCGAGGAGTTCGAAAAGACCCTGCTGCAGGCCCTGCTGGAAAAGTACGACCACAACGTGCTCAAGATGTCCACCAGCGTCAAGCTGCATCGAAATACCATTGCCAAGAAAATGAAAAAGCTGAAGATCAAGGAAAAAAAGACGAAGGCCAAGTAAGCCCCCCGCTTTGGGGCGGTCCCGCCCCCGGGAAATTATTTATGATCCCGACGCTACCCATCATGCTTTCTTTGTGGTATAAGGAATCGTTAAAAAAATCGATATCGGAGGTCCATCATGCTCCTGCATCAGGAATTCATAAAAAATGCCAAGAAATTCGGCGATAAAACAGCCATCATCGACCGCACCCTCGACAAGAGCTTCACCTACGGCAAGGCGCTGATCGCCTCGCTGATCCTGGCCAACAAGGTCAGGAAATACCATGACGGCTTCATCGGCATCATGGTGCCCACCTCTGCCGGCTGCATGCTTTCGGTGCTCGGCGTGCTCCTGGCCGGCAAGGTGCCGGTCATGATCAATTATTCCACCGGCGCCGCCGGCAACGCCGAGTACGCCCAGAGGAAATGCGGCTTCAAGACCATCATCGCCTCGCGGGCGCTCCTGGAGAAGATCGGCTGCCGCCTGGTCTCGGGCATGGTGTTCATCGAGGACATCCTGCTGGACGTCGGTCCCGCCGACAAGGTGAAGGCCCTGCTCAAGTCCAAGCTGCCGTTGAATTTCCTGCTCAAGGCGGTCCACCAGGGCGAGCCCGACGACAATGTCGTGATCCTGTTCACGTCGGGCAGCGAGAAGGACCCCAAGGCGGTGCAGCTGACCCATCGCAACATCGGCTCCAACGTCCTGGACATCGCCACGGTCCTCACCGTGACCAGCGCGGACGTCATGCTGGCCAACCTGCCCCTGTTCCACGTCTTCGGCCACAATGTCGATTTCTGGCTGCCGCTGCTCTACGGCATGACCATCGTCGCCTACGCCAACCCGCTGGAATACAAGAAGATCTGCACCATCGTGCGCGAGGAGAAAGTGTCGCTGATGGTCGGCACGCCGAGCTTTTTTTCCGGATACCTGCGCCAGTCCGAGCCCGGCGATTTCGCCTCGCTGCGCGTCGCCGTGGCCGGCGCCGACAAGACTCCCGATTCCCTGCGCGCGGGGTTCCTGGAAAAGCACGACCTCGAGCTCTGCGAGGGCTACGGCACGACCGAGACCAGCCCCGTCGTCGCGACCAACCTGCCCGGCGCCAACAAGCCCGGCAGCGTCGGCAAGGTGCTGCCCGGCGTGCGCGTGAAGATCGTGGACATCAACAGCGGAGAAGCGCTGCCCCCGGGCGGCGAAGGCAAGATCCTGGTCAAGGGCGACCTGGTCATGAAGGGCTATTTCGACGACCTGGAGGAGACGTCGCTCAGGATCAAGGACGGCTGGTACGAAACGGGCGACATGGGCGTCCTCGACGAGGAGGGCTACCTATGGCACCGCGGGCGCCTGAAGCGCTTTGTCAAGATCGGCGGCGAGATGGTCTCGCTGGTCCGCGTCGAGACCGTCATGCTGGGGCTGCTTCCCGAGGGTGTCGACTGCTGCGTGGTCGAGGTCCCCGACTCGCTCAAGGGGGCGAAGATCGTCGCCGCCCTGACCCAGGAGGTCAACGAGCGCAAGCTGCTCAAGGCCATGGGCGAGGATCTGCCCGCCATCGCCCTGCCCAAGCAGTTCGTCGTGCTGGGCGAGTTCCCCAAGATGGGCAGCGGCAAGATCGATTTCCGCACCATCACCGAGTTGGTCCGCCAGCGGTTGCAGCCCTGATCCGCCGCGGGTTCGTCCCGGCCGCTGCGGGCGGCGCTTACAGGAAGATAAGGACCAGCGTTCCCAGCGCCAGCAGGTAGGCCGCGAAATAGTGGAATCGATTCCGCACCATCACCATTTTCAGCAGCCCCAGGGCCAAGAAACCGGCCAGGGCCGCCACTAGTACCGCCAGCAGCAGCTGCGGCCAGTGGCCTCCCCCCCAGGGGATATCTCCGGCCTCGAGCAGGACGGCGCCCAGTATGGCCGGGATGGAGAGCAGGAAGGAGAAGCGGAAGGAGAACTCGAAGCCCAGGCCGAGCGCCAGGGCCACGGCGATGGTCATGCCGGAGCGGGAGACTCCGGGGACAATGGCGATACCCTGGGCGACACCGATAAGGAAGGCGGCCGGGAAGTCCGGCAGGCGCTGCAAGCGCAGGAACCTGGCCGCCAGCAGAACAACGGCGGAAAAGAGGAAGGCGAATCCAAGATAGGACGTCCTGCTGAAGAGCGACTCGAAGAAATCCTGGAACAGGAGGCCGATGACGGCCGTGGGCGCGGAAGCGGTGACGATCAGCAGCAGCAGGCGGAAATTCTCTTTCTCGTAGAAGCGCAGCGCCAGCGGCTTCAGGTCCTTGAAAAAATAGGCCACCACGGCCAGCAGCGTGCCCAGGTGGAAAAATATATCGTAGACCAGGGGCAGGGTGGTGAAGTCCAGGAGCTTCTGAAAAATGAGCAGGTGGCCGCTGGAACTGACGGGGAAGAACTCGGTGAACCCCTGCACCAGCGCCAGAAGGATGATCTTCAGGGCCAGCGGCAAGGTCAATTCCCGCTTGCGGCACCGGCCTGGGCGTCGCGGATGACCGCCTCGACCTGGGCCTGGATCTTGCGCAGCTCCTCTTCCGAGTCGGCCTCGAAGCGCACCACGAGCGAGGGCTGGGTGTTCGAGGCGCGGACCAGCGCCCAGCCATGGGGAAACTGGACGCGGGCGCCGTCGATGTCGTTGACGGGCAGGATGCGGCGGAAATGGTCGCGGATGGCGTCGACAACCCGGAATTTGACGTCGTCGCCGCAATCGACGCGGATCTCCGGCGTGTTGAACACCGCGGGGATGGAGTCATACAGGTCGGCCAGGCTGGAATCGGTCGCGGCCAGGATCTCCAGCAGGCGGGCGCCGGCGTAAACGGCGTCGTCGAAGCCGAACCACTTGTCGTTGAAAAAGATGTGGCCGCTGACCTCGCCGGCGGCCAGGGCCTTCTCCTCGAAGATCTTCTTCTTGATCAGCGAATGGCCGGCTTTCCACATGATGGGCCGGCCGCCGGCTTTTCGGATCTCGCTGGAGAGCACTTCCGAGGCCTTGACCTCGGAGATGATGGTGGCGCCCGGGTGGTTCCTGAGGATGTCGCGGGCGTAGAGGACCAGCAGCTGGTCGCCCCAGAGGATGCGCCCCCGCCCGTCCACGACGCCGAGGCGGTCGGCGTCCCCGTCCAGGCCGATGCCCAGGTCGGCGCCGGTCTCCTTCACCTTGGCGATCAGGTCCTGCAGGTTCTTGACGACGGTGGGATCGGGATGGTGGTTGGGGAAGCGGCCGTCGACGTCGCAATAGATGGGGATGACCTCGGCGCCCAGGCGCCGGTAAAGCTCGGGGGCGGTGATGCCGCCGGTGCCGTTGCCGCCGTCGATGACGACGCGCAGCTTCTTTTGCAGCTTGATGTTGGCCTCGATGTAGCGCAGGTATTCCTCGAGGATGTCCTGCTTGCGGACGCTGCCCTTTTTCTCGGGGGCGAAGGGGCCGTTGGCTGCCAGGCGGTAGATTTCCTTTACCTGGTCGCCGTAGAGGGCGGCGGTGCCGAGCATGACCTTGAAGCCGTTGTACTCGCTCGGGTTGTGGGAGGCGGTGATGATGACGGCGCCGCCCAGCTGGTCGCGGAAGGCGGCGAAGTAAACCACGGGGGTGGGCACCAGCCCCAGGTCGGTCACCTGCAGCCCGTAGCGGGCCAGGGTGCAGGTGAAACGCTCCTTGATGCGCTCCGAGCTGGGCCGGCCATCCATGCCCACGGCGATCTTCTTTTTGCCCTCGCGCACGTAGATGGCCGCGACCGCCATGGCGATGCGCTCCACGTTCGCGTCGGCCAGCTCGGTCTCGGCCAGTCCGCGGATATCGTATTCACGAAAAATCGCTTCGTTCAGCATCGTTGGTATCCTCCCGATAGATCGTTATTATACCGTAGATAGAGGAGATGGACAAATCTAAAACAAACTTTTGGAACTTCGTAATTCGTGATTCGTGATTCGAAAGAGTGGGGGATTATTTGTCTACGTGATGCGCGAACGAACTTTCAGCGCTCCGTTATGCGTGATGAGAAAGAGAGAGCCGCCCTCTGATTCTTTCACATAACCCAACACGTAGTGCTTGTTTTCCTCGTTTCGGTCATTGGGTCATTGGTGCTTGGTGCTTATTTGGAATTTGGTGCTTGGGTTTTGGAATTTAAGTCTTACCTCGTCACGCGTCACGCGTTACGCGTCACGGATGGCTGTTTGACTAACCCGGTGGCATTTGCTATATTTCAACCTTGTTCCCACCCGAAAACGGAAAACGATCAATCAAAAGGAGCGAGCAATGGGCGAGCGCATCTACGACGTGGGCATCATCGGCGGCGGCATCGTCGGCCTGGCCACGGCCATGGCGCTGGTGAAGGCCGGCGTGGCCTCGGTGGCCATCCTCGAGGCCGAGGACAAGCTGGCGTCCCACCAGACCGGCAACAACAGCGGCGTGATCCACTCCGGCCTGTACTACAAGCCCGGCTCGCTGAAGGCATTGAACTGCGTGGCCGGCCGCGAGGCCCTGTACCGCTTCTGCCGGGAGCAGGGGATCGTCCACGAGGCCTGCGGCAAGCTGGTCGTGGCCACGCGCCGCGACGAGCTGCCCGCCCTCGCCGCCCTGGAGCAAAAAGGCGCCGCCAACGGGCTGAAGAAACTGCGGCGGCTGGACGCCTCCGAGCTGCGCGAGTACGAGCCGCACGTCGCCGGCATCGCCGGTTTATGGGTGGGGGAGACCGGCATCGTCGATTACAAGCAGGTGTGCGAAAGGTACGCCGCGGTCATCCGCTCAGGCGGCGGCGAGATCCGCCTAGGTTTTCGGGTGCATGGCGTCGCCAGGGACGGAGGCGAGCTGCGCCTGAGCTCGACTGCCGGCGAGGTGAGCTGCCGCAACCTGGTCAACTGCGCCGGCCTCCATTCCGACCGCGTGGCGCGGCTGTGCGGGGTCAAGCCCGGCCTGCAGATCATTCCTTTTCGCGGCGAGTACTTCAAGCTGCTGCCGGCGCGTTATGGACTGGTGCGCAACCTGGTCTATCCTGTGCCCGATCCGCGTTTTCCCTTCCTGGGCGTCCATTTCACGCGCATGATCGGCGGCGGCGTTGAGGCGGGGCCGAATGCCGTGCTGGCCTTCAAGCGCCATGGCTATAAAAAAACCAGCTTCTCTCTCCGCGATGCCGGCGAGTTCGCCCTTTACCCCGGATTCTGGATCATGGGCCTGAAATTCTGGAAGATGGGATTCGGCGAGTTCTATCGTTCCTTCTCCAAGAGGGCGTTCGTCAAGGCATTGCAGCGACTGCTTCCCGATATCCAGGCCGAAGACCTCGAGCCGGGCGGTGCCGGCGTGCGCGCCCAGGCGCTGGAGGCCAATGGCTTCCTGGCCGACGATTTTCGCATTCGCGAGGCCGAGCGCATGGTCCACGTGCTGAACGCGCCGTCGCCGGCCGCCACCGCCTCGATCAGCATCGGCGAGTCGATCGCCGCCATCGCCCTGAAGAATTTCGCCCTGGCGGGCAAGTGAAGGAGGGAGCATGAAGGACATCGCCGCCCGCGTCCGTCCGCAGTTCCCGGCGCTGGCCACCGGCGCTGTGTTTTTCGACGGCCCCGGCGGCACCCAGGTGCCCCAGGCCGTCATCGATGCCGTCGCCGCCTACTTCCGCGAGGCCAACGCCAACGAGCACGGGCTGTTCGCCACGTCGCGGCGCAGTGACGAGATCGTCGCCGCCGGCCGCTGCGCCATGGCCGACTTCTTCAACGCGCGCTCCGCCGACGAGATCGTTTTCGGCGCCAACATGACCACGCTCACCTTCCACCTTTCCCGGAGCCTCGGGCTGCTCCTGCAGCCGGGGGACGAGATCGTGGTCACGCGGCTGGACCACGACGCCAACATCGCCCCCTGGCTTTTTCTCCAGGAAAAAGGCGCGGTCATCCGCTGGCTCGAGTTCCGTCCCGGGGACTGCACTCTCGACCTGGACGGCCTGGAGCGGCTGCTGAACAAAAGGACCCGGATCGTCGCCGTCGGCCACGCCTCCAACGCCTTCGGCACCGTCAACGACGTCCCGCGCATCGTTGCCGCGGCCCAGCAGGCCGGGGCGCTGACCTTCGTTGACGCGGTGCATTTCGCCCCGCACCGGCCCATCGATGTCCAGCAGCTGGGCTGCGATTTCCTGGCCTGCTCGCCGTACAAGTTCTACGGCCCTCACTCCGGCGTTCTTTACGGCCGGCGCGAGGCGCTGGAGCGGCTGCGCGCCTACAAGGTGCGGCCGGCGGTTGCCGCCATCCCGGATTGCTTCGAGACCGGCACCAAGAACCACGAGGGCATCGCCGGCATCGCCGCCGCCGTCGACTATCTCGCCGCCATCGGCCGCGACCTGGGCCCGGCGTCGGGCTTCGATCCCTACGAATCGGGCCGGCGCCGCTGGCTGAAGCAGGCGCTGGCCGCGATCATGGAGCATGAAACGCGCCTGTTCGCCCGGCTGCTGGACGGGCTGCTGGAGATCCCCGGGCTGCGCCTCCTCGGCATCAGCGACCCCGCCCGCCTGCTCGAGCGCACGCCCACGGCCTGCTTCACCCTGCCCGGCCTGTCCCCGGCCAGGATCGCGGAGAAGCTTGGCCAGGACGGCATCCAGGTCTGGGACGGCAACTACTACGCCTGGGAAGCCATGAACTTCCTTGGCCTCGAAGCGCAGGGCGGAGCGGTGCGCGCCGGGCTCAGCATGTACAATGACGAAGGCGAGGTGGACCGTTTCCTAAAAGCCCTGGGGAGCATCGCGCGCGAATCCCGCTGACAAGGCCGCAACAGCTGTTCCTGCCGCTATTCTGCGATCGATCTTATTTCCCGTCAGGACTTGTACCTTGTTTTTCCCACTGCTCTATCTCCCGGCTGGCGGTTTCCGGAAATTGTGCCGCAAGCAGGGCACCGACCAGGCGCTGGTTGCCGGCGATCCTGCTGGCGGCAGCCAGCAGTTTTGCCTGAATATCGCTCTGGCGCAGCGACGTCACGATCAGAAAGACGAGGCGGACCGGCTCGACGGTGGCGGCATCGGCAATGCCCGCGGGGATGATACCCAGGGCGATCTTGGGGAGCGATTCATCCTCCAGCCGCAGGTGGGGGAAGGCCACTCCTTCGTTGAAAAAAGTCGAGCTTTCCTTCTCCCGCAGCAGCAGGCGATCGTATATTTCCTGAAAGTCCGCATCTGCAGCATAGGCGGCCCTGGCCAAGCCGCGCAACACTTCCTCTTTCAGCGCCTGCCCCTCCCAGATGAGGATGCGGTTCTGGGTGAGGAAATCGCTGATGTCGGGCTTTTTGCCAGCGCCGGCGGCCATTCTGTCCGCCTCCGCTCCTCCCTCAGGGGAGCGCCTGGATTGAGTATCCACGACCACGATATTGACGCCCCTGGCTTCGCGGATCAGCCTTTCAGACAGGGTTTTTTTAAGCTGCAGTTTCTGCAGGAGCGATGTCCGGCTGGGAGTGCCGATGATGATGTGCCCGATGCGGTACTCCCGGGCGAAGCGCATGATCGTGCTGGCCAGATCGTCGCCTTTGTAGGTGAAAACGATCGCGCCCAGCTGCTTGGCCAGCGTCAGGGTGCGGGACAGGGTTTCCTGGGTCTGAATATTAATGTGCAGCGGATCTTCGGCCGCGGTCTGGACATACAGCGCATACCAATTCTTGTTCAGTCGCCCGGCGAAGCGCGAGGCGTAGCGGAGCAGCAGGTCGCTGTTCGGGCCGCGCGAACTCAAGCAGACCATGATCTGATCAGGCATGGCAGCGCTTTCTTCGTTCTCCTGGTCCTTGCGGTGGGCATCGATCTGGGCCGCCAGCTCTCTCAGGGTCAGTTCCCTGAGGTTTTCCAGATGGGACTGAGTGAAAAAGTTTTCCAGGGCGGTCCGTATCTTGTCTTCCTGGTAAATTTTTCCTTCCGCGAGCCTTTTTCTCAAATCCTCGGGGGTCAGATCGACGTTGACGATCTGGTCGGCATCGGTAATCACCGTATCGGGGAGCCTTTCCCGCACCTTGACGCCGACAAGCTTTTCCACCGTGTCATAGAGGCTTTCCAGATGCTGGACGTTCAGGGTCGTGATCACGTGGATTCCGGCGGCCAGAATTTCCTGGACATCCTGGTAGCGCTTGCTGTTGGGGCTTTCCGGAACATTGTTATGGGCCAGCTCGTCGATCAGCGCCACGGCCGGCTTCCTGGCCAGCACGGCGTCCAGGTCCATTTCTTCCATCTGCATGCCCTTGTATTCCCGTGTCCGCCTGGGGACGATTTCAAAACCCTGCAACAGCCTGACGATGTCCGCACGGCCGTGGGTCTCCACGTACCCGACCACGACGTCGATTCCGTCGTTTGTAAGCGCGTGGCCCTCCTGGAGCATGCGGTAGGTCTTGCCGACCCCGGCGCAATAGCCGAGGTAAACCTTCAGGCGACCGCGGGCGGAACGCTGGATCAGGTGAAGAAACTTGTTCACTTTATCCTGGCTCATGGGTGAGATGATTGTATCATGGTTCCCGGCTATCCAATGCCAGGTTCAATAAAAGCACGTTGACCCTTTTTTCTCCGAAAATCCCGAGCTGCCGGCCCTCCATGACCTGCTGGACCATCTGCAGGACCTGTCCCTCTTGCAGGCCCCGGGCTTTGGCCACCCTGGCCGCTTGCACCATGGCATCGGCCGGGCTGATGTGCGGGTCCAGGCCGCTGGCCGAGGCGCTGACCGCATCGGCAGCGATGCGGGCTGCGGCCGGCAACCGGTTCTCCTGCCTGTAATTCCTGATGCGCATCACGGCCTGTTCGCGCAGCCGCCTGGACAAGGGGCCCAGGTTGCTGCCACCCGATTTCACGCCGGAAACAGCAAAATCGATGGCGGAGGGCCGGGGATGGAAATAGGAGGGCGAGGTGAATGGCTGGCCGACCAGGGTGGAGCCGCCGATCTTCTGCTCCCGTTCAAGCAAGGATCCGTTGGCTCGCCAGGGAAAGAGCAACTGGCCGATGCCCCAGATGGCCAGCGGATAGATTCCCCCCAGGAGGATGGACAGCAGGGCCACAACCAGCACTGCCCGTTTGCATTCGC
>JALOLA010000123.1 GCA_025456205.1 Acidobacteriota bacterium
GATGCCGAATCCCTCGGCCTCCGCGAAGGCGATCGCGTGGCGGTTCCGGCCGGAGCTTCGGCCGTGGAGCTGGCCGTAAAGATTTTCAACAACATGGCCCCGGGTGTCATGGTGGTCCCGCGCCTGCGGCGCCTGCCCTGGCAGGCGCTCGGAAAATTCATCCGGCGGGAGGATATCCGCAGGATATGATGAACTCGAAAGAAATCGCGTCAGGCGCCCTGCGCCGTTCGATGTGGAAAGAAATCCCCCTGCGCCCCCTTTGGCAAAGGGGGATGGGGGGATTTTAGATTCGATGCCTGCGCCAGTCTGGATCATAGGGTACGGCGTTCTGATCCTGAAGCTCGCGGCCGTGCTGGTCTTCCTGCTGCTGATGGCGGCCTACCTCGTGCTGGTGGAGCGCAAGCTGCTCGGCCGGATCCAGGTGCGCTACGGCCCGAACCGCGCCGGCCCCTACGTTCGGGCCGGACCTCACGGTCTACGGGCACCGGGTGCCGCTGGTGGTGACCGACATCGATGTGGGCCTGCTCTACGTCTTCGCGCTGTCATCGCTCGGCGTCTACGGCGCGGCCCTGGGCGGCTGGTCGTCCAACTCCAAGTACAGCCTGCTGGGCGGCATCCGCGGCGCGGCCCAGATGGTAAGCTACGAGCTCGCCCTCGGGCTGTCCCTGATTCCGGTGGTCATGGAGGCGGGCTCGTTCAGCCTGGTGGAGATCGTCAACGCCCAGGCCGACCGGCCCTACATCCTGCTGGAGCCGGTCGCCTTCGCGATCTTCTTCATCAGCGCCATGGCCGAGATCAAGCGCATCCCCTTCGACCTGCCGGAGGCTGAAAACGAGCTCGGCGCCGGCTTCCACACCGAGTACAGCGGCATGCGCTTCGGGTTGTTTTTCCTGGGAGAATACGTGCACATGCAGGTGCTGGGCGGGCTGATCGCCGTCTTTTTCCTGGGCGGCTGGCATGGCCCGCTGCTGCCGGGGCCGGTGTGGCTGGCGGCGAAGATCGTCCTGGTCTGCCTGGGGATCCGCGGCACGCTGCCGCGGCTGCGCTACGACCAGTTGATGAACTTCGGCTGGAAGATCCTGATCCCGGCCGCGCTGGTGAACGTGCTGTTCACGGGTGCGAGGCTGCTGTGGTAACTGGTGATGCTCGATGCTCGATTCTGGATGCTCGATGATGGATGCGGTTTATCGTGCACCCGTTGACCCGTGGACCCTCAAGCCCTTCAACGGGCCAACGGTCAAACGTCCCCTTATTATCGTATGCGCGTTGATCTGATAGACAGGGAACCGGCCGGTCCGATCCAGGCCGTCTGGGAAGGCGCCAAGGCCATCGTCGCAGGGTTTGCGACGACGCTGAAGCATCTTTTCCGCAGGCCCATCACCGAGGAATACCCCGAGTTCAAACGCCCTCTGCCGGAACGCACCCGGGCACGCATCATCCTGACGCGCGACCCGGACGGCGGCGAGCGCTGCGTGGCCTGCTACCTGTGCTCGGCGGTGTGCCCGGTGAGCTGCATCTCGATGCAGTCGACGGAACGCGAGGACGGCCGGCGCGCTGCGGCCTGGTTCCGCATCAATTTCGCGCGCTGCATCTACTGCGGCCTGTGCGAGGAGGCGTGCCCCACCTCGGCCATCCAGCTCACGCCGATGTTCGAGACCTGCGAGCGCGACATCCTCAAGCTGGTCTACGAGAAGGAAGACCTGCTCGTGGACCACGGCGGCAAGGACCTGGAATACAATTTCTACCAGCACGCCGGCGTCGTCACCGCCGTCGGCGGCAAGGGCGAGCACCTCGACGAGGACCAGCCGGTGAATGTCAGGAGCAATATGCCTTAGGAGCGTGGACCCGTTTGCCCGTGCACCCGTGTGCCCGTAAGGAACCAATTCCTTATTCGGCGGGCCAACGGGCCAACGGGCCAACGGGCCAACGGAAACCACTCATGACCCTCTTCAACCTGCTTTTCTTCGCGATCGCCGCATTGATTGTGGCTTCCACGGTTCTCGCCGTCACCCGGCGCAACCTGGTGCATGCCGTCATCTACCTGATCTTCGGGTTTTTCGGCAGCGCGTTCCTTTTTTATCTGTTCGGCGCGACGTTCCTGGCGGCGCTGATGGTCATCGTCTACGCCGGGGCCATCATGATCCTGTTTCTCTTCATCATCATGATGCTCAGGGTGGAGGCGCCGGAGGAGCGCCTGTTCCCGCCGCGGCAGCTGCTGCCGGCGGTCCTCTTCGCCACCGCCTATGTGGTCGTCGGCGCGCTCCTGCTGCTCCAGGACGCGACCGCCGTCGTCCCGCTGCCGGAGGTCCGGACCGGGCCGGCCGCCTTCGGACGCTACATCTTCACGCAGAGCTGGCTGGCCGTGGAAATCGCCTCGCTGCTGCTGCTGGTGGCCATGGTCGGGGCGCTGCTGGTCGGCAAACGTCCGGCCGGGGAAAGCGAGGAGTAAGGACATGGGCATCGCCTTCGGACACGTGCTCGCGCTGGCCGGCATCGTCGTGGTGCTGGGGATGGTCTGCGCCGTCACCCGGCGCAACCTGATCATGATCCTGCTGGGGGTCGAGGTCATGCTGAACGGCGCGGCCATCGCCTTCACCGGCGCGGCCCTGCGCTGGCAGCAGCTCGAGGGACAGGCGTTCGTCCTGTTCATCATCGCCATCGCCGCGGCCGAAGTGTCCCTGGGGCTGGCGCTGATCGTCTACCTTTACCACCGCACCGGGTCGCTGGACCCGCAGGACTACCAGGTGCTGAAATAAGCCATGACCGCCGCCGGACCGACCGATGCGACCCTGATCGCCGCCCTCCTGGCCGCCAAGCTCCCGTTCGTAGCCTTCGCGGTCATCCTCCTGCTGACCCGCGGCCGGCCGCGGCTCTCCGCCGGACTGTCGCTCGCCGCGATCACGATCTCCCTCGGCAGCGCCGCCTTCCTGCTCCTGCGCCACAGCGGCATGGCCCGGCCGATCGACTATTCCGCCCTCTGG
>JALOLA010000124.1 GCA_025456205.1 Acidobacteriota bacterium
CCGGAGCCCAGCCAGATAAATAATGGTCCCTAATGCCCCACCGCCGCCACCGCTTGATTCCATGTGAAACCTCCATTGTTATTGGTCCCCCCGGGCGGCAATGCCGCCGTACTGACGGGAAACGGGCCGGCTTCTGGAAGGCCGGTTGCTACTCCCCTTTACGGCCGCTATTTTTAACAACTGGGATCAAGCCTGTCAATGCCGTCACGCGGCGGGAATCCCTGCCGGGGGCCTGGCGACAACCGGTCAGATTAAAATGGATTTGCTTTTAGATTCCGTACTGCCTTATATTTCAATACAAAATTACATTGCGATACCAACTGTCAGCGGTAGAGAAGAACTACTTTCGGTTCGGGAGGAAACTTATGCTCAAGCTTGGTGAAAAAGGTGCGATTCCCCAGAGAGACGGACAAACCTACGCCATTGCCCCGCACATCCCCTGCGGGCTGCTCACCCCGGAGCTGCTGCGCCGGCTGGCGGACGTGGCGGAGAAGTATGAAGTCCAGGTGATCAAAATCACCGGCGCCACGCGGGTGGCGCTCATCGGCCTCAAGGAGGAGGACATCGACCGGGTCTGGGAGGACCTGAAGCTGGGCAAGGGAGCCGCCGTGGGGCTGTGCGTGCGCAGCATCCGCACCTGCCCGGGAAACACCTATTGCAAGATCGGGCAGCAGGACGCCCTCGGAATCGGAATGAAGCTTGACCAAGCCTATCACGCCAAGCAGCTGCCCGGAAAGTTCAAAATGGCCGTTTCGGGCTGCCACCTGAGCTGCGCCGAGTCCTGGGTGCGGGACATCGGACTGATCGGCCGCAAGGACGGCTGGGCGCTGATCATCGGCGGCAACGTGGGGGCCGAGCCGCGCATCGGCCAGGAAGTTACCGACAAGCTGGACGATGCATCCGCGCTCGCCGCGGTCGAGAAGGTCATCGCGGTCTACACCAGGGATGCCAAGAAGGGCGAACGACTGGGCAAGATGATCGACCGGGTGGGGCTGGAGCCCTTCAAGGCCGCGCTGGCCTAGCCGGCCGGGCTTGACGCCATGCTCCCGGTTGCCATCGCCGGCCGCAGCCGCCTGGCCGGCCCGCTCTTCATGCTGCTGTCGGCCTGCCTTTTCACGGCCATGAACGTGCTGCTCAAGCAGGCCATGGCAGGAAGCTTCTTATCGTGCGCGGCTGCACCGGCTCGGTCGCGTTCATCTTATTCGTTCTCTCGGTGCGCCTGCTGCCGGTTTCGACCGCCTTGATGCTGCTTTATGCCTTTCCGGCATTTGCCGCACTTTTCTCGGCGTGGCTCTACCGGGAGAAGGTGTCTGCGGCCGGCGGGGCCTGCCTCGCCATGGTCCTGGCCGGCGTCGCCGTCCTGGTGCATCCCCAGCACGGCGGCGAGGGGCTCGGCTACGCCGCCGGGCTGCTCTCCGCCGTCTTCGCCGGCCTCACCGTGGCCCTCATCCGCCGGCTCAAGCAGACCAACGGCTCGGTCGTCATCTACCTGTATTTCTGCCTGATAGGCTCTGCGGTGACGGCGCCCTTCTTCCTGCAGGCCCCGGTCCTGCCGCTTTCCGCAGGACAGATGCTTATCTGCGGCGGGATCGTCCTGACCTCGATCTTGGGCCAGCTGCTGATGAACCAGGGCTTCGGCTACTGCCGCAGCTGGGAAGGCGGGCTCTATATGACCAGCGAAGTCCTGCTCACGGCGCTGGCCGGCATCCTCATATTCGGAGACCCTTTGGGCTGGCGCTTTTTCATCGGCGGCACGCTCATTCTGGGCAGCGCGGCTGCCATCCAGACGGAACAGGCCCTCCGGGGGAAAAGCCTGCCGACGGCCCCTGAAGCGGGTCCGGGCGGGCGCGCATGAAAAAGGGCAGAGCCTTTTCAGGCCCTGCCCCGTTCATCCAGGCAGATGAGGTTATCCGGCCACATCAACACCCAGATTGCAGCCCAGCGGATGGTCGCACCCGAAATTCTTGTAGCGGGTATCTTCTGGGAGGACAATGATAGGTAAAAACGATCGATCACCGTGCCTTGGAGCCGCCGGCCGCCGGGCGGGGAGTCAGGGAACCGCTTCCATCCGGCCGCTTACGGCGGTCCGCCCGGCCCGCGCTTTTTCAGCGACGCCAGCAGCAGCGACAGCAGCCCCAACAGGATCTCGTCGACAAAGGGGATCATGTCCGGGATGAGCAGATCGAGGACGAAAAGAGCGGCGGTGACCGCCAGCAGCCGCGGGAAGCGCAGCCCGGCCGCAAAACGCAGGAATCGGTTCAGTATCAGACCTTGAGGTGTCACGATCTCCTCCCGCCGTCAGGCCACGACCCAGACGGCGCAGTGGCGGGCATGGCCGACGATCCGGCTGGAAACGCTGCCGAACAGAAACTCCTCTTTGCGCGACAACCCCTGCCGGCCCACCACGAGGGTGCCGTACCGGCTGCGGTCGAGCTCGGCCAGGATGCTCTCGGCGATGGAGGGGCAGGTGCGCCGCGGCGTTCTCGTCTTCACGGCCTCCGCCGGGAACCCGGCGTCCAGCAACATACGGCGGTACTGCTCCAGAAATGCGTCCACCCGTCGCTGGTATTGCTCCAGCCAGGCCTGTTTTTCCTCGGCTCGGGCGAAATAGTCTTCGTCAGGTTCGGAGATGACATGCAGCAGGGTTACGCTCGTGCCGGGCACGCCGCCCAGCATGTAGCCGGCATAAGCCACGGCGCGGCGCGCGTTCTCGGAGTCGTCCACGGCCAGCAGGACGTTGCGGTTGAAATGAAGATCGAGTCGATTCGCCATCTTGCCCTCCTCGGCCGCGCCGCTCAGCGGATATCGGCCCTGGCCTCGTGCAGATCCTGCAGCAGCTGGGGCGTCTCCTCGTAGAACCAGTTGGCGCCCCTCGAAAAATGCAGCAGGATCCGGTTCAGGGAGTCGGGGATGTAAGCATAGGCCTTCTTCAGGTTCGCCAGACGGTTGTGAAAGACGATGTTCATGTCCCCGTCCGTCAGCCGGGACACCAGCGCCGGGTCCCGCAGGCGCAGATCCGGCAGCAGCACGTCGCCCTTGCCCACCAGGTAGATC
>JALOLA010000040.1 GCA_025456205.1 Acidobacteriota bacterium
CATCGCCCTGGCCAAGGACGGCTTCCAGTTCGACCTGGCCTATCTCGACCCGCCCTACGCCATGCTGGAGTACGCCAACCCGCTCAAGGTCATCCACAAACGCGGCGTGCTCAAGCCGGACGGCATGATCGTCCTGGAGCGGCCGGAGCGCATCCGTTTCGAGTCGCCCTATTTCACCAGGGTACGCAGCCAGCACATCGGCCGCGAATGCCTGGATTTCTTCAGGTACGGCGATCCCGCGGCGGGAGCGAGCCCTCCACCCTGAGTCTGCCGCCGGCGGTGGCGGCGGGAGGAATCATGATGCAATTGTGGAATCGACGCACCGGCGGTCGCGTGTTCTCCTGTTCGGCGGCGGCGCTGCTGGGCCTGCTGTTGATCTCCTGTTCCCGCGACCCGGAGTTTCCCGCCCGTGTCGAGGCCTGGGACAACGACTACCCGGCCTATGCCGACGAGCAGGCGCTCCTGGACGAAGCGTTCCGCATCGACATCGCGGCCCTGGATGTCACCCTGACCTATCATCCGCAGGACGCCGCCGTCGACGGCCTGGCGCGGATGCGCTTCCGCATGCGGCCGGGGCAGAGGCGGCCGCGCATCCATTTCGACCCCGCCTGCCGCGGCCCGGTCATCACCGGCTGGCGGCTGGACGGCAGGGAGCGGGAGGTGCCGGAGGCCGCCTACCGCGTGGTCGACGTCGCCGGCAGCACCCAGCAGGCCCTGGAGTTCGTCGAGGATGTCGATCCCGCCGGCGAGCATGAGCTGGTCGTCACCTATCGCCTGGCCCTGGCGCCCGGCTACCCGCGCTTCACCTCACAGGTCCATGACCTGAAGGGCAGCGGCAACGAGGAGTGGTTCCCCACGCTGAACACGCCGCACGAGCTGGCGCGCCACCGCCTCACCTTGCGCGTGGCCGGCGCCGTTCCCTACCGCTGCCTGGGATCGGGAAAGGTCGAGAGGACGGGGAGCGCGGCCTGGCAGGAATGGGTCCTCGACACCGAACGCGAGGTGGCCTCCTACACCCTGATGTTCGTCCTGCTCCCCGAGGCCGACACGCTGCTGCGCGAAGGGGTGATCGCCGGCATCCCGGTGCGCATGGCCGCCTTCGCCGGCGGAGCGGCCATCGACCTGGCCTGGGCGGAGCTGGAGTCCTGGCTGCCGCAGCTGGTCGCCGAGATCGGCCCCTTTCCCATGCCGCGCGGCCTGAGCGTCTTCCTGACCAGCGGCGGCGGCGGCATGGAATACTTCGGCGGCACCATCTCCTCGGCCTCGGCCCTGAGCCACGAGGTGTTCCACATGTACTTCGCCTGCAGCGCCGTGGCGCGCACCTACCGCGATTCCTGGCTCGACGAGGCCATCACCTCCTGGTACGACCGCACCTATCCCGATTACCTGGTGCCGATCGCCGCCGGCTATCGCTCCAACATGGTCAGCGGCCGCTCGCCGGTCGCCGTCGGCTTTGATGTCCGCGCCTACTACCAGGGCACGCAGATCATAGAGACTATGGCCCGGCTCCTGGGCGGGCGCGGCGCCATGACCGCTTTTCTGAGCGATGTTCATCGCCGGCACGCCTTCGCGCCGTTCTCCACCATGGACCTGGCCGGGTATTTCCGGCAATACTCCGGGATCGACCTGAGCCGAGAGTTCCGCGAATGGCTCTATGATGGGCAGGGAGATGCTGCGGCCGTCCTGCCCGTTCCCTGCGGCTTTGAATATCCGCCCGACCTGACCCCTCCCGAGGAGATCCTGCGCCGCTACGGCCTCGAGCGGCCTCGGCCCGGTCGCGCCGGAGGCGAACGATGAGAAAACACGTCACCGTCTTCACCCTGCTTTTCCTGGCCACGGGCCTGGCGTTGGCCTCAGGCGGGCGGCCGCGAGGCTGGTTCGTCGCCGCTTCGGCTGCCTTCTCCTGGCTGGCCCCCGGCGACCTGAACGCCCGGGCCGAGGCCCAGCAGGCGATTACGGATTTCACCTACGAGGCGGGATACGAGGCGCAGCAGCGCCAGGCGGCCGGCACCTTCACCTACGCGCTGCAGGAGGCGGAGGGATCGGGACTGAAGGGAATCCGCGATGGCTTCCCCCTCACCCTGCGCGCCGGCCGCGTCATCGGCCCGCGCGTCGCGGTCTTCGCCGGGCTGCAATTCCTCGGGCGCCGCCGCACCTCGATGCTGCGGCAGGAATACCAGGTCAGCGACCGGCGCCCCGACCAGGTGACCCCCGCCGGGGACTACCGGGTCGAGATCGCCTATCCCGATTATTTCCTGGCCGCGCGGGCCTGGATCCCGCAGTTGGGAGTGACCATCGACCTGGCGCAAAAAAAGAACTGGACGGCCGGTGTCAGCCTGGCCGCCGGCCCCATGTTCGCGTCGCTGCGCACCATCGAGGCGCAGCATTACAAAAAGACGGATGCGGACGGCTACTGGACCGAGTCGCGATACGTTTACGACATGAAGGGCAAGGGCATCGGCGCCGCCGTGGAGGCGCTGGCCCGCCTGGCGCTGCCGCTCGGCCGGCGCCTCAGCCTGGACCTGGCGGCCGGCTACGCGCTGCGCATCGGCTCGCGCTTTTCCGGCCCCGGGTCCTATGAATACCGCTACCGCGACAGCAACGCCGCCCGCGACGGGGTGAGCTACTCCTGGGAAGACGGGGCGTGGCGCACGCGGCGCCTGGAGATCCAGCGCCAATGGGGCGAACTGGCCTACACCCTCTCCGGGAACGACCTGGCCGGCTTCGCGGACAGCGGCGAATTCCGCCTCGACCTCTCGGGCTGGCAGCTGGCGCTCGGGCTGACGCTGGCCTTGTAGCCGGCATGGGTCGGCGCCGGGCGGGCGGTTGAAGTCCGGGCGGATCTCCATTACAATGTGGGCATGGTAGAGATCGAGCTGCGCGCACATCATGACGATGACCCCGGCCTGAGGAACAAGACCATCCTGGTGACCGGGGCGGCCGGGTTCATCGGCAGCCATCTCGTGCGCGAGCTGCGGCGTCGCTGCGACCGGGTGATCTGCCTGGTCCGGCCGGGCGAGGACATTTCCCGGATCGCCGACCTGGGTTGCCGAATCCACTATGGTGACCTGCTGGACACATCGACCCTCACTGGCGCCGTCGGCGGCGTCGATACCATCTTTCACCTTGCGGCCGTGATGGGCGGCGTGTCGCCCGAGAGGCTTTTCCAGGTGAATTTTCAGGGGACAAAGAACCTCGTCGAGGCCTGTCGCGAGCAGGGCGTGGTGCCGGAGCGCTTCATCTTCGCTTCCAGCGTGACGGTCATGGGGCCTTCGGGGAAAGATCGTTTGTTGAATGAGGACGCGCCCTGCCGGCCGTTGAGCGTCTATGGCAAGAGCAAGCTGGCGGCCGAGGAATTCCTGGCTTCCAGGGAGAACACCCTGCCCTACACGATCATCCGCCTGCCCGTGGTATACGGCCCCGGGAGCGACGGCGGCCTGTATATTTTTTTCAAGCTCATGAGCAAGGGGCTGCAGGTGAATGTCGGCACGCTGGAGGCGACGGTCTGTTTCGTCTGGGACGTGGTCCAGGGCATGATCGCCGCCGCCGGGTGCCCGCGGACGCGCGGGGAAACCTATATCCTGGGGGAGGAGAAATCCTATCAGCTGAGGCAGATCTACCAGACGATCGCCGCGATCCTGGGCAGGCGCACCATCACTCTGCCCTTGCCCTATTTCGTGCTGCACGTGCTCTCGTTTTTCGTGGAGATCCATTCCAGGCTGACCAGGTCCATCCCGGTCATGACCCGGGAGGAGCTCACCATGTACCTGAAGAACCATTACTGGAAGTACGACACCCGCAAGGCGCGCCGGGACTTCGGCTTTCAAAGCCGCTATCCGTTCGCCGAGGGCGCGGGAATCACCATCGACTGGTACCGGAAGAATGGCTACATGTGATCGCGGTCTCCTCTGGCGGCGCCGGGAAAAATGAAGGCCCTGGTCACCGGCAGCAGCGGCTTTATCGGCAGCCACCTGGTGCGCCACCTGCTGCAGCGCGGCTACGATGTCTCCTGCCTGGTCCGCGCCGACAGCCGGCCTGGCGTTCTGTCGGGGCTTCCGGTCACGCTCGTCAGCGGCAGTTATTTCGACCTGGAGTCCCTGCGCCGGGCCGTGCGCGGCATGGATTATGTTTTTCATGCCGGGGCCGTGCTGAGCGCTCCCGATTGGCCCGGTTACTTCAAGACCAACGTGGAGGGCACGGCCAACATCCTGGAGGCCTGCGCCCAGGCCAATCCCGGCCTGCGGAAATTTGTCCATGTTTCGAGCATTTCCGCCGCCGGGCCGGCGCTGGACCGCAAGCCGCTGGTGGAAACGGATGAGTGCCGGCCGGTATCGCTGTACGGGCAAAGCAAGCGCCAGGCCGAGTTGGCGGCGACGGCATTTTTCAGCAGGCTGCCGGTCGTGATCGTGCGGCCGCCGAACGTGCTGGGCGCCGGGCAGCGGGAGCTGCTCGCCGTCATGACGCTGCTCCGGCGCCGCATCGTCCCCTTGATCGGCCGCCTGGAGAAGCAGACGAGCATCTGCTTCGTGCAGGACCTGGTCCGGGCGCTGGTCCTGGCCGCGGAGCATGACCGGGCCGGCGGCAGGACCTATTTCGTGGCGGCGGACGAAGCCTATTCATGGCGCGAGATCATGGCCGAGCTGCTCCGGGCCCTGGACATGAAATTCGTCCTGAAGATACCCCATGCGCTGCTGCTGGGCGTGGCCCTTGTTTCCGAGGCCGTTGCCAGGCTGAGCGGCAAACCGCCCCTGGTCACGCGCAGCGACCTGCGCAGCGCCCGCGGCAATTTCTGGCTCTGCGACGCGAGCCGGATCCGCGCTGAGCTCGGCTTCCGCACCGAGGTGGAATTCACCGCGGGGATACTCGATATCGTGCGGCAGTTCCGGGCCGGCGCCAATGATTGACCCAGAGGGACCGGCCGCGGCGCGGGATTATTTCAGGCCCGTCCGCTCCAGGATCCGCAGCAGCCGCTCGCAGTCCACTCCGGTCTTGGGGTTGCGCGGCGTTGTGCAGCCCTCGCTGTTTGAGATCGAGATGTCGTAGGTGCCGATCTGCCGGGCCAGGGCCATGGTCTCGCCTTTCTCCCAGGCGATCAACGGGCTGTAGACCGGGAACTCGGCGGCGCTGCGCGAAGCGTAGAGGTTTTTCAGGGTCTGCGACGCCACCTGAGCCAGGTTGTCGCCGCTGATGACGCCCAGGGCCCCCTCGCGGCGGGCGATCTCCGAGGCCTTCTTGTGCATCAGGTACTTGCAGATGACGCAGACGTAGGGCTCATGGCGGCTGCCATAAAGCGAGGCGAGCTTGCCCAGGAAGAGGTCTTCGCGGGGGATGACGATCAGCTCGAGCTCCTGGCCGGCGGCGAACTCCTGCAGGCGGTCGCGCAGGCGCAGCACTTTCGCCGTTTCGCTCTCCGACACCGCGAAGTGCAGCAGCAGCGGCAGCACGCCGCGCTTCATCATCAGGAAGGTGGCCACCGGCGAGTCGATGCCGCCCGAGATCAGCGAGACCAGCCGGCCGGCGCTGCCCACCGGGAAGCCGCCGAAGCCGCGGATCTTTTCGCTGAACAGGTAGAAGTGGCGCTGGCCGATCTCGACGTGCAGCTCGAAATCCGGGTCCTTCAGGCGCACCGGCGTGCCGGTGTTCTCGGTGATGAGGGTGCCGATCTCCTTCTCGACTCCCATGGAGTCCGGGGAAAAATCCTTGGCGATGCGCTGGCAGGAGACCCGGAAGCTCCGCCGCAGGCGGATCTCGGGAAAGTAGCGGGCGGTCTCCGCCTTGAGCGCCTCGATGTCGCGCGGCAGCTCCAGCGCCGGGCTGTAGGAATAGACGCCCAGGACCATGCGCAGGTCGGGCACCCCCTCCGTGCCGCGGATGTAGATGCGGCCGCGCTCGACCGCGATCCCGGCATAGGGGTGGCCGTGGCGGCCCATGAACCAGGCCAGGTCGTTCCTGAGCTTCTGTTCGAACTGGCTGCGGTTGCGCCCCTTGAGGCTGATCTCGCCGTAGCGGACGATGACGGCGTTTGCCCCCGGGCGCGGGACTTCCGGGACGCTCATGGCCGCGGTTCGGGCTGGGCGCCCAGGAACTCGAGCAGGATCGCGCCGGTGCGCCGCCGGCGGTACTTCTCCAGCGCCCGCCCCTGGCCGGCCAGGATGGCGGCGCTCAGCTCCGGCCGGGAGAGGATCTCGTGGCACAGGGCGGCCAGGCGCAGCGGGTCCTTCTGGCGGACCAGCATGCCGCCGCCGTTCAGGGTCTCGGCCACGGCACCGGCGTCGAAGGCCACCACCGGGATGCCGAGGTGGAAGCACTCCAGCACCGGGGCGCAGAAGCCCTCGTGCTCGCTCATGTGCAGGTAGAGGTGGGACAGCTTGGCGTAGGAGACCACTTCGGCCAGCGGGATGTGGCCGCTGAAGAGGACGTCGCGGGTCCCCAGCGCGGCCACCAGTCCCTGCAGGGCCGAGACGTAGCGCTCGAAGCCGCGGTATTCGCCGACGAGGAAAAGGCGGGAAGCGGGGTTGAAGTAGCGCTGGTAGTGGTGGAAGACGCGGATGACGTCCTCGATCTTCTTGTTGGGTATGATGCGGCCGATATAGAGGAGGTTGGCCTTGCCGTCGTCAAAGAGCGAGCGGAACACCGGCAGCACCGGCAGGTCGAACTTGGCGAAATCCATGACCAGGGGCAGGACCCCGGTGCGGCGGAAGCCGGCCTCCACCAGCTCGCGGCGGTTGTATTCCGAGTCGCCCAGGGCCAGGTCGACCTGGTCGGCCAGGCTCCTCAGCTCCAGCCGCCCCTTGAAGCAGTCCTTGGCCAGGATGCGGTGATAGTCCAGGAAAAAGTGGTGCGGCGTGATGTTGTGGTAGATGATGACCTTGCGGTCGCTCAGGCGCAGGAACTTCTTGGTCACCGGCGAGCCGATGGAAAAATGAAAAATGACCGTGTTGCCGGCTCCGGCCAAGCGGTCGTAGTCGAGATAGTTGCGCACCTGGTGGGCGTAGCGCGGGTGAAAATGCTTGGTGAAGATCTCGGAGCCGATGCCCTGGGCGCGCAGGAAGTCGCGGATCTCCAGGGCCTCGTTGCCGATGGCGTCGCCGTAGGAATAGGAGGTGAGGAACTGGTGGACGTTCATTTAGGATGGCAGCTTCTTCTCCAAAGCCCGCTGGCGGTTCTCCAGGAATTCGACCTTGTCCTCGAGGATGCGCAGGCGCGTCTTGAGCAGCTCCTCCTCGGTCTTCAGCTTCGTGGCCTCGACGATCAGGTTATGCGCGGCGTTGTGCAGCAGGCGGATGTATTCGCTGCTCTGCAGCACGATGGGCACTTTTTTCTGCAGGTCGAGGATGTTCGTCTTCAGCTCGACGTACATGGGGCGGTTCATGAAGCGCAGCAGGGGCGACAGCAGGCGGCGCACCTTCTTCAGGACGGCCTTGGCCGGTCCCGTCTCCTGCATGGCCTCCTGCAGCTGCTCCGGGGCGGCCATGTTCTCGGCGAAGCCGGGATACAGGACGGGCTCGTAGATATGGGGGATATCGAGAAAATCGGGGAGGGGCTGCAGCTCCATCTCGGAGATCTCGTCGATCTCGCTCTGCTTCAGCAGCCCCGCGTCCTTCTTTTCCTGGATCTTTTTCTGGATGGCGGCCATGATCTCGTCGACGTCGATCTCGGCCGCGGCCTGGATGAAAGGTTCCATGAAGGCACCTCCTGCGCCGTTGATTATACAGGAAGCGCCGGGGCTCCACAAGGGCGTCATGCCGGGCGGCGGAGCCTTGTCCAGAGAGGGTTTTCGGGGGGTCATCCCCGGAATATCCTGTCATATCAAGGGTTTAAGGGAAAATAATTATTAAAACCCTCATTATGACTTGACTTTTGAGTTTTCACACTCTAGAATCCCATGCAGGAGGCAATGATGAACAAAACCGAACTGGTGAAGGCGATCGCCGAAAATGCGAACCTGAAAGTGTCCGAGACGGAAAAAATGGTCAACGCGTTCCTGGATTCCGTGGCCACCTGCCTGAAGAAAAAGAACAAAGTGACCCTGGTCGGCTTCGGGACCTTCGCCGTCGCCCACAGAAAGCAGAAGATGGGCATCAACCCCAAGACCGGCCAGAAGATCTCCATCAAAGCCAAGAACGTCCCCGTCTTCAGAGCCGGCAAGGCCCTGAAGGACAGAGTGAAATAAAGCGGTCACCTGCCGACGGTCATCGGGAGAGGGGGCGACTCCACTCCGGGACGAGCGGTCCCGCATCGGGTGGAGGGTTTCGCGACGAAATAAATCCAGGTCAATTCCCCACCGGGGGATTGGTCTGCCTGCAGTTCAATAGATGTCGATCGGGCAGCTGACGCCGGCGATATCCAGCTTGTTGCGCTGGGCGTCGTAGGCGTTGACGCCGCCGATGTTCAGGACGTACTTGCCCTTGGCGCTGAACTTGAGCTTCAGCTGGATGGCGGCGGCGGCCAGCGCCTGGGTGCTGTCGCGGTTGAACGACAACCCCAGGTCGAAAGTGCTTCCCGAGATGTTCTTCAATACCTTCACGTCGCTGGCGCTGAGGGCGTCGGTCTTGATCTCGACGATCTCGCAGCTGCCGCCGGAGACGCCGCCCCGGAGCGACAGGCTGGCCAGCGGCTTTCCGGCCACGATGCCCAGGGTGAAGTAGGCGTCGGAGTTGACGGGCAGGCTGGCCTGGCCGGGGGTGATGGTCACGCGGTCGCCGGCATCGGGCGGCGGCAGGGCTTGCGGCCCGTCCTCGTCCACGGCGCCTTCATCCGGTTCCGGCGCCTCGCCCTCGACCACCGGCGCGGCGCTGCCGGCGGACTGCTCGCTGCCGCTCCAGATGGCCTCGTTGTCCTGGGCGCTGATCGGCGTGCGGCGGATGATCTTCGGGGTGATGGAGAAGATCAGGTCGGTCTGGCTGATGTTCTTCTCCGAGTTGCCGAACAGCTTTCCCAGCAGCGGGATGCGCGCCAGGGCCGGGATGCCGTTCAGCGAGCCGCGCACGTCGTCGCGGATCAGGCCGCCGATGATGTTGGTCTCCCCTTCCTTCAGGCGGATCTTGTTCTCGATCTCGCGCTTGCCGAAGGTGGGGAACGAGGAGGAGGCCCCGGAGGAGATGAAGTTGATGGTCAGCTTGGTCTTGAGCGTGACCTCGTTGTTCTGGTGGATGAAAGGCGTGATCTTGATCTCCACGCCGACGTTGCGGTAGCGGTAGGTGGTCACCGGCGAGGAATTGATGCCGCCGGCGGCGATGGCCTGGAACTGCGTCTCGGGGATGGGCACTTCGTCGCCGACCATGAAGGAGATCTCCTCGCCGTCGATGCCGCGCAGGTTGGGCTTGGCCAGGATCTTGTTGTTGCTGTCCGATTCCAGGAAATTCATGGCCACGGTGGGGATGGTCATGAAGAAGTTCGTGCCCGCGAGGTCCTCGATGTTCATGGTGGAGGAGATCTTGCCGTCGCTGTCCGTCAGGCCGGCGGCCAGGCCGATGGTGCCGGAGGCGAAGTCGGCCCCCAGCTTGTTGATCAGGCTGCGGTTGATCTCCAGGATCTCGATGTGGATCTCGACCTCGCTCTTGCTCTTGTCGATCTTGGCCAGGAAGCGCTCGACGTCGGCCAGGGCGTTGAAGTCGGCGCGGATGACCAGGGCATTGAGGTTGGCATCTTCCTGGATCAGCAGCTGCTCGTCGCGGAACACCGTCTGCACGATCTTGCGGGCGTCCTCGGCCTTGATGTCGGAGAGGTAGAACGTCTTGATGCCGCGCAGGTCGAAGGTCTTCTTCTTGGCGAAGATGTCGGGGTAGACGATGACGGTCATGGGGTCCAGCACGCGGTACTGAGAGCCGGAGACCAGGCACAGGACCTTGATGATCTCGTAGAAGCTCGTGTTCTCGATCTCCAGGCTGTGCAGGAAATCGCGGAAGTCCTTGTCGAAGATGAAGTTGATGTTGAACGACCGGCCCAGGCTCTTGAAGATGTTGGTGATCGGCGTGTTCTTCAGGCTCAGGCTGACCTTCTCGTCCTTGCGGACGTTCAGCTGCACGGGCGGCACGACGGTCGGCTTCGCCTTTTCCGCGGGCGCGGCCTTGCGCGCGTCGCTGAAGGCGTCGAACTCCGCCTGCAGCTCGGCATTGCCCGGGAAAACGGCCAGGGCCTTCTGGTACTCGAGCACGGCACCCGGGCGGTCGCCGCCCTTGCGCATGGCGCGGGCCAGGTAGAGATGGCGGTTGTAGCTGCTGAGCTGGGCGCGGAAGAGCAGGGTCTTGATCTCGGCGTTGCTCGGGTTGGCGGCCGACTCGCGCAGCAGGATCTCCCGCGCCTGGTCATATTCGCCGGACTTGAACAGGTCCCGCGCCTGGCGCAGGCTGGAGGTGGTGGTCAGGCAGCCTTGCCAGGCGAGCAGGGCGGCGAGCAGGAACGCCAGGCGGCCCGTATGGTGACGCTTCTTAGCCATTTTGGTCTCCTTTGATGCGGATTTCGTAGGGCTGTCGCCCACAGTGAAAAATTCGCCGCTGACGTTGAGCAGCGCCAGGGTCCGGGCGTTCTTCATGATCGATCCCTCGTAACTGATCGACTGGGCGATCTCCTCGGCGATGGAACGCTGCAGGACCTCGGCCTGGGCCGGGGTAGGCTCGGCGGCAACCGCGGGCGCGCCCATGTCGGCGCCGCCGCGGAAGATGTCCAGCTTCAGGGTGAAGCGCGGGGCAGGGCGGCGCAGCCGCTCCAGCTGGAGCAGCTCGGCGCGCACCGGCAGGGCCGCGGCTGCGGCCAGCAGCGCGGCCAGGGCCAGGCGGGCGGCCTTATTCTTCAAGGTAAGCCTCCATGCTGAAGCTGCCGATGACCGCGTCGGCGGACTCGGTCAGCTTGATCGACTCGAAGAACTGCATCTTGGGCTTGCGCTCCATGTCGTAGATGAACTTTTTCAGGCTGCGGTAGGAGCCGTTCAGGGTGAACTGGAAGCTGACGCGCTGCAGGCTGCCGCGGCTGCGGCCGTAGCGGAAGGAGATGCTGGGGGCCGGGAAGCCGTTGTCGTCCAGGCACAGGTTCAGGTCGCGGCGGAAGCGGTCGAAGTCGGCCATGCTGATGACGTGCTGGCGGCGGAACTGCAGCAGGTCCGCCGGGAGCTTCTTCCAGTCGCCGTGCTCGGCCGCGAGCTTGCTGAACTCCTCCTCCTGCAGGCGGGCGGCGGCGAGCTTCTGCAACCGGGCCTGCTGCGCCCGGTCCTGGATGGAGCCGTAGGCGAAGGAGAACAGGCAGGCGAGGGCGCTGAGCGCCAGCAAGGCCAGCAGGACCTGCACCGCGATCTTATAGGTTTTCATCGGGGACCTTGAAGCTCAGGTTGACCAGGTATTCTCCCTGGGCCTGGGTCTCGCTGGCGATGACCAGCTCGTAGGGGGCCAGCTTCCTGTACAATGCGAACAGCTCCCGCAGTGACCGGGCGCTGATGGCCATGACGATGCGGCCGGAGACGGAGTTGTTCAGGGTAAGCTGGCGGACGCGGATGCCTTGGCTGGAAACGCTTTCCAGGAGGTCCAGCCGGGCGATGAAGGAGAAGCTCTTGCGCTGGATCAGCGAGTTGGCCATGGCCAGCTCGGTCGCCAGCGATTTTTTCCAGGCGGCGATCTCCCGGCGCAGGCGGGTGCTCTCCCGGCCCATCTCGGCGAGCAGGCGCTTGCCGGCGCCGGCCTCCTCGCGCTCCAGGCGGTCCTGCTGGCTGCGGCCGGCCAGGTTGCCGAGGGCCAGGGCGCCCAGCAGCAGCGCGGCCAGGGCCAGCAGGGCGGCGCGCAGGGCGAAGGCGCCGGCGTTCACTTGCCGGTCCCGGGCGAGGTTGTAGTTCAGTTTTTTCATCGGCTGCCGGGGATGTGCGGCGCCTCGCCCATGCCGGCTCTCAGGCGGGCGAATTCGCCGCCGGCCAGCAGGGCCTCGACGGCGCCGTCCTCGCCCTGGTGGTCAAGGAGCCAATAGCGGCGGGGCTCGATGCCGTACTGGTTGCGCACGAAGGCCACGGTCTTGCCGATCTCCTCGACGGTGTCGGCAACCGGGCCGCTCTTGAACTTGCGGATGTAGATGGGCGCCCGCCGGCTCAGGAAGACCATGCAGCAGCCGGCGCTGTCCCTCTCGAGGAAGAAATCCGGCGCGGTCTTCGCCCTGCGGGCGCGGGCCAGCATCTCCATGGTGGAGTTGCCGATGTAGGTCAGCGGCGCCCGCTGGCCGTGGAACGCCTCTTCCACGCGTTCCAGAAGCGCGCGGCGCACCAGGATGGAGAACACGCGGCGGCGGTCCAGCACGAAGAAGCGATGGTCGTAAGCCGCGATATCCTCGGGAAAGATCTTCTGCAGGCGCCAGGCCACCAGCTCGCGCAGGCCCTTGCGCTGCCAGGGCAGCTGGTCGAAATCGAAGAAGTTGTAGATGAAGGGGGCGGCGTTGAATACGACGCCGGTCTCCTCGGCGCGCAGCGCCCCCGCGACGCCGGCCCAGTCGCCGCCGCCGTCGTCGGCCAGCGCCGTTCCGTCCGTCCGCGAGCGGCCGTCGACCCGGCCGTCGCGCAGGCGGACGGTCTCGGCATGGCGGTCGCCGGCATAGACGAATTGCCGCGGCAGGCGCTCGGGCAGGAAGAGGTCGATCAGACCCATTCTTTCACCGTCACCCGGTTCAGTTCCTCGATGGAGGTGAAGCCGGCCTTGACCCGCAGCAGGCCGTTCTTGCGGATGGGTGTCATGCACTGTTCCATGGCCACCTTCTTGATCTCCGAGGTCGGTTTCTTGGCCAGGATCATCTCCTTGATCTCGTCGGTCAGCTCGAGAACCTCGCCGATGGCCGTGCGCCCGGAATAGCCCAGGCCCGAGCACTCCTCGCAGCCGGCGGCGCGGAAGACGGGCTGGTTGAAGAATCCCTTTTCGACGCGATTGTAGGCCAGGTCCTCCTTGCCGAGGGTGACGGGCTTCTTGCACAGGGGGCAGAGCACGCGCACCAGGCGCTGGGCGGCGATGCAGTTCAGGGCCGAGATGAAGCTGTAGGTGTCGATGCCCATGTGGATGAAGCGGCCCAGCACGTCGAAGACGTTGTTGGCGTGGACGGTGGTGAACACCAGGTGGCCGGTCAGGGCCGACTGGATGGCGATCTGGGCCGTCTCCGGGTCGCGGATCTCGCCGACCATGATCTTGTCCGGGTCGTGGCGCAGGATGGAGCGCAGGCCGCGAGCGAAGGTCAGGCCCTTCTTCTCGTTGACCGGGATCTGCATGATGCCTTCCACCTGGTACTCCACCGGGTCCTCGATGGTGATGATCTTGTCGGCCGGGTCCTTGATCTCGTTCAGCGCCGCGTACAGCGTTGTGGTCTTGCCGCTGCCCGTCGGCCCCGTCACCAGGAACATGCCGTAGGGCTGGCGGATGTAATAGTTGATCTTCTCCAGGATGTCGGGGGAGAAGCCCAACTGGCTCAGCTTCAGCTCGCCGATGTTCTCGGTGATCATCTCGCGGTCCAGGATGCGGATGACGGCGTTCTCGCCGTAGATGCCGGGCATGACCGAGACGCGGAAATCGATGGTCTTCTGCTTGAACTTCATGCGGAAGCGGCCATCCTGGGGGACGCGCTTCTCGGCGATGTCCAGTTCGGAGATGACCTTGAGGCGGGTGAGCAGGAAGGAGTGGAAGGAGCTGTCCAGCGGCTCCATGATCTGGTGCAGGATGCCGTCGATGCGGTACTTGATGACCAGGGCGTCGCCGCTGATCTCGATATGGATGTCGGAGGCCTTCTTGTTGACCGCGGTCAGGATGATGTTGTTGAGCAGCTTGATGACCGAGTCGTCCTCCTCGGTGATGCTCTCGATGGTCACGACCGACTCGGCGTCCTCGGCCGCCTGCGCCTCGCTCGTCTTCTTCTGGGCGAAGGTCTCGGTCTTGTCGCGCAGCACCTTGGTGTAGGTGTCGCTTTTCTTGAGGAATTTCTCCAGCTCGTCGCGGTTGGCCAGGAAGGGCACGACCTTCTTGCGCGTGAAGTTCTCGATCATGCCGATCTTGTCGAGGTTGTCCGGGTCGGGCATGGCCACGGAGATGGAGCCGTCGTTCTCCTCGATGGGGAAGAAAAGGTTCTTGATCAGGAATTCGGCCGGGAACCTGGCCAGCAGCGCGTAATCGATCTTGACGTCGGCGATATGGATGGATTTTTTCACTGGATGATCCTGATGGAACTGAATATCGGCAAGTATACGGAAACAAGCATCAAGGCGATCACCATGCCCAAGGCGATGATTATAACAGGTTCGATCAGCGAAATCAACGCGTTGATGCGGCTGTCCAGGGAGCGCTCATAGTATTCGGCGCACTCGTCGAGCACGGAGGTCAGGTTGCCCGAGGTCTCGCCGACGCGCACCATCTCGACCAGGATGCGGGGCATGATGGCGATCCCGGCCAGCACCTCCGAGAGCAGGTTGCCCTGGCGGATCTTCTCGGGCACGTCCCTGACCTGGCGGTAATAGAAGCGATTGGCGAAGGTCTCGACGGCGATCTCGGACGACTCGGGCACGGGAATGCCTCCCGAAATGAGGATGGCCAGGGTGCGGGCGAAGACGGCGATGGCGCTCTCGTGGGCGATGCGGCCCAGGAAGGGGGTCTTGAGCTTGGCCTGGTCGATGAGGTTCACCTTGGGGTTGAAGTGCTCGAGCAGGCGGATGCCGGCGAAGGCCAGGACCAGGAAGGCGGTCAGGGGCACGATGTTCTCGCGGATGTAATCGGTGAGGCCCATGAAGAACAGGGTCACGGCCGGCAGCTGGGCGTCCATGTCCGCGAAGAAGGCCGAGAACTTGGGGATGACGAAGATGGCGATCACCAGCACCATGGAGATCATGAACAGCAGCAGGATGATCGGGTAGGTCAGGCCGCTGACCAGCTTGCGGCGCAGGTTGCTGATCTTGCCCAGGTAGACGTTGAACTTTTCCAGGATCTGCTCCAGGTGGCCGCTTTTTTCGCCGGCCAGCAGCGAGGCCCGGTAGATCTTGGGGTAGGGGATCTGCGGCGAGGCGAAGGCCTCGGAGATCTGCATGCCGTTGCGGATGTTGCCGGCGGCCCGGGCCAGGATCTCGCGCAGCACGCCGAAGCGCGTGTTCTGGATGATGATCTCCAGGGCGCGGATCATGGGGATGCCGGCCTTGAGCAGGGTGATCAGCTCCTGGTTGAACAGCAGGAACTCGGTGGTGCCGATCTTGCCCTTGAACAGCTTCTTCAGCGACATGTCCTTGAACCACAGGCGCTGCACCCGCACCAGCTTCTCGTCCAGGCCGGCCAGCGCCGCGGCGATCTCCGCGCGGTTCTCGGCGTAGTACTCGCGGGCCTGGTAGTGTCCCTGCTCGTCGACCAGGGTGCATTTGTAGTAGGGCATCAGATCAGGTCGCGGCCGGGGAAATAGGGGCGCAGGGCTTCCGGAATGCGGATGCGGCCGTCGGCAGTCTGGTAGTTCTCCATGATGGCGGCCACGGTGCGGCCCACCGCCAGGCCCGAGCCGTTCAGGGTGTGGACGTAATCCTTGCGGCCGTCCCGGCCCTTGAACTTGATGTGCGCCCGCCGCGCCTGGAAGCTCTCGAAATTCGAGCAGGAGGATATCTCCAGGTAGCCGGCGCGGGCCGGCATCCAGACCTCGATGTCGTAGGTCTTGGCCGAGGAGAAGGAGAGGTCGCCGCTGCACAGGGCCATGGTGCGGAAAGGCAGGCCCAGCTTGCGCAGGATGGACTCGGCGTCGGCGGTCAGCTCCTCCAGCTCGAGGTACGACTTGCCGGGGTGGGTGAACTTCAGCAGCTCGACCTTGTTGAACTGGTGCTGGCGCACCAGGCCGCGGATGTCCTTGCCGTGTGAGCCGGCCTCGCTGCGGAAGCAGGGGGTGTAGGCCACGTACTTGACCGGCAGCTGGTCCTCGTCCAGCGTCTCGTCGCGGTGGATGTTGGTCAGCGGCACCTCGGCAGTGGGCACCAGGTAGAGGTTGTAGTCCTCGATCTTGAAGAGGTCGGCCTTGAACTTGGGCAGGTTGCCGGTGCCGATCAGGCTGGCGTCGTTGACCAGGAAGGGCGGCAGCACCTCGCGGTAGCCGTGCTCGCCGGCGTGGCAGTCGAGCATGAACTGGATCAGCACCCGCTCCAGCTTGGCCAGGCCGTCGAAGTAGACGGTGAAGCGCGAGCCCGATATCTTGGCGGCGCGGCTGAAATCCAGTTCGCCCGCGGCTTCGCCCAGTTCCCAGTGCGGGCGCGGCGCAAAGTCGAACGCCGGCGGGTCGCCCCATTCGCGCACCATCTCGTTGGCGCCGGCATCGTGGCCCACCGGCACCGAGTCATGGAACAGGTTGGGGATGCTCAGCAGGAATTCCTGGAACCCGGCCTCCAGGGCCTCCAGCTCATTTTCTCCGTTGGCGATCTGCTTGGAGAGCTCGATCGACTGGAGCTCCATCTCGCGCGTCGGGGCGCCGCTCTTCTTCAGGAAGCCCGTTTCCTTGGCCAGCTTGTTCTTCCGGCTTTTCAACTCCTCGCTGCGGGCGAGCAGCTGGCGCCGGCGCAGGTCCATGGCGCTGAAGCGCTCCTCGGCGAAGGGCACCCCCTTGGCCTCAACCTTCTTCTTGACCAGCTCCAGGTTGTTCCTGACGAAATTGGTGTCCAGCATGGGAAAAATTATAGCACAGGGCTTTTTTTTGCGCAAAATGATTAATCCCGGCCCGGGGGAAAACCATCTCCCCGGTTTTCAGGTATAATCCTGCTGAGGTGCCCCATGAAGATCGACCGCCTGACCGTACTGTCGCTTCTTATCACGATCATTATTGCCCCATTCCTGCTGCCGGGAGCGGATGACGCTGCCGACGAGGCCCTGGTCGCGAAGGCCCTGCTCTGGCACGAGCGCGCCCTCACCGTCGACACCCACTGCGACACTCCCTTCAAGCTCCTGGAAAAGGGCTGGGATATCGGCCAATACCACAAGACCGGCGAGCGCGGCAGCGGCTGCCAGGACCTGCCGCGCATGAAGGAGGGCGGGCTCGACGCTTCGTTCTTCGCCGTCTTCGTCGGCCAGGGGCCGCGGACGCCGGAAGGGCATGCCCGGGCGAAGGAAAAAGCCGTCGCCACCCTCGACGCCATGGACGCCATGTACCGGAAATATCCCGACCTCTGCGGCCTGGCCCTGACGCCCGCCGACGCCCGGCGCCTGGAAAAGGAAGGCAAGCGCGCCATCTTTATCGGCATGGAGAACGGCTACCCCCTGGGCCAGGACCCGGCGCTGATCGATTATTTCTACAAGCGAGGCGTGCGCTACGTCACCCTGGCCCACACCGCCGACAACGATATCTGCGATTCCTCGACCGACCGCAAGGACCCCGAGGACCGCGGCCTGAGCGAGTGGGGCCGGCAGGTGGTGCGGCGCCTGAACGACCTGGGCGTCATGGTCGACGTCTCGCACATCTCCGACCGCTCCTTCAGCGAAGTGCTGGCGCTCTCCCGCGCCCCGGTCATCGCCTCGCACTCCTGCGCCCGCGCCCTCTCCGCCAGCCCGCGCAACCTCAGCGACGACATGCTGCTGGCGTTGAAGAGGAACGGCGGCGTCATCCAGCTGTGCATCCTCGACGACTACATCAAGCAGCCGCCGGCCAATCCCGAGCGCGACCGGGCCTTCGCCGAACTGTGGCAGAGGATCGATGAAACCTACGGCGGCTGGGGCGGCATCAAGGACAAGGCCGTGCGCGACAAGGTGGAGGCGGAATACGACGCCCTGGGCGCCCGCTACCCGAACCCGCCGGTCTATGTCAAGGACGCCGTCGACCACATCGACCACATCGTCCGGCTCATCGGCATCGAGCATGTGGGCATCGGCACCGACTTCGACGGCGGCGGCGGCCTGGCCGATTGCCGCGACGTCACCGAGCTGAAGAACATCACCATCGAGCTCGTGCGCCGCGGCTACGACGAGGACGCGGTGGCAAAGATCTGGGGCGGCAATGCCATGAGGGTGATGCAAAAGGTTATGGATCTAGCCAAGAAGTAATTGGTCAGTACTCGGTGTAAGGCGGACGGTTGACGGTGAACGGTTTACGGCAAGAATCAGGAAGGAACTATGGGGATAAGTGATGAGTGATGCGTGATGAGCAAGAGCAATGGTTCGAGATTTTTTAAAAGATGCTTGTTCTTTCTCAGCGCTCAGCGGTTTTTTACAAAGCTGCAGGCATCTTCTGATGGATTCACCGGGTTTTAAAAAAATGCCCTTTGAGATTTCCTGCGAAATTCTTTATTCTGGAGTCTAGGCAACGTCACGTGAATTGACGGATTGCGTTCCTGAGGAGGAAATAAATGAAGCCTTTTGTCGCGGTCGTTGCGCTACTTGTGCTGGCGGCTACGGCGGCCGCCCAAGGGGGCGGTCAAAGTCACCCGGCCGACTGCCCGAAGGCGAACATCATCACGATAATGATGTCCGCCATGCAGGCGTTCAGGGACGCCTTGCCTCTGGACCGCTCATCCCTGAAGGCATGCGGCGCCCAACTGTCCAAGGACGGCAAGGAGCTCCGCGTCTGCCTGGCCAACGGCGATTTCGCCATCGCCGACATGGCCAACAGCTTCGTGCTGCCGCTGAAGCACAAGGGGCAATTCATCCTGCAGGTCAATTTTTCCAATGGCGCCGGCATCGTGCCCGGCAAATATGATCCCGCCGCTGGCTACGGCAAGCCTTTCTGGGTGACCGGCGAGGTAAAAGTACCGCTGGGAGAGAAAGGCACGATTGTCATGCTGGGAGCGCGGGAGGGAACGGCCGAGATCATCGCCATGTCCGGCTCCACGGTCTGCGGCCGGTTCCATCTGAAAACCGTTGCCGGGCATCCGCAGCCTTCCGAAGTCGCCGGCGAGTTCAACGTGCCTATGGAACGCTCGCGCTGGTAACGAGAGGCCGGCGTCCTAGCCTTCACGCTCTGTTCGTGACGCCTCATGAAGGACCAATAGCGGTCTCTTTTTCTTCCGCGTCACGCGTTGCGCGTCGCGAAGTCCCTTCTTCTAGTTCTTGATCTCCACTTCCCCAAGCAGTGCCGAGGCCTTGATGATCAGCTTGCCGCCGGTGGCGTCGGGGTTCTGCCGGGTGCGGTCGTCGACCGAGCCCAGCATGGCCGTGGGCTGGATCTCGAGTCGCCATTCGCGCGGCACGCGGATCTCCACGCCGCCCAGTACCGAGGAGACAGAGAGCAGCCAGTCCCCGGGGGCCAGCTTGGCCTCGAGCAGGTCGATCTCGGTGCCGCCCAGGACGTTGGCGATGTCGCCGCCCTTGAACTCGCGGCTGTTGATGCGGCGGTCGGTGCCGGCCAGGATGTTGCTGACGCGCACGCTGTCCTCGCCGCTGGCGGGGGCGGGGCGGGCGCTGCCGGGCAGCGGCACGGGGCTTCTCTTGAACACGATGGAGATGCCCAGCAGGATGAGCACCGCAGGCCACCAGCGCCAGATGTCGCCCCAGCGGACAACGTCGAGCTCGGCCAGCAGGAAGACGAGGCCGAGCAGGATGAGGAACAGCCCGGAGAAGTCGAAGATGTTGCGGTTGTTCCAGAGATGGACCACCCCGAGCGCGATCAGGATCAGCGGCCACCAGTCGCCCAGGTTGAAGTCGAATGAGAATATATCCATGTTGTCCAGCAGCGCCAGGGTGCCGGCGACGATCAGCACCAGTCCCAAAAGTATCGCGCCGCTTGAAAGTTGTTTTTTCTCGCTCATGATTGCCTCCTGTGGATCGAGACCAGTATAAAAAACATCGCAGGGAGTTGTCAAATGGAGATCGGCGTAAGGCGTAGGGCATGAGGCGCAGGGCAAGAGAAAAGTCATTGTTGAGTTCGCTTGAGGCTTTTTTCTTGCCTTACACCATACGCCTTGTGCCCTCTTCTAACTGCCGACCTGCGTCTCGTCCTCGCGCGTGCGCCTGGCCATGGTGAAGCCGGTGCCGCCGTACAGCGCCAGCAGCAGCACCGAGAAATAATTCATGAAGGCGAAGGGCAGGTAGCTGGTCACCGGCACGCGCAGGATGCCCGAGATGTAGACGCCGGCCATGCTCCAGGGGACCAGCGGCACCATGATCGCCCCGCACTCCTCGACGATGCGCGACAGGTTCTTGGCCGCCAGGTCCATTTTGCGGAAGGCCGGGGCGAGCAGCTCGCCCGGGATGAGCATCGAAAGGTAGGAACTGCCGGTGACCAGGGCGGTGACCAGGGTCGTGGCCATGGCCGTCAGCGACAGGCTCCAGGCGCGGCGGGCCAGGCGCGTCACCCGCTCCAGCACGACGGCGAGCATGCCGGTGCGCTGCATGATGCCGCCGAAGCTGAAGGCGGCCAGGGCGATGAGCAGCGTCTCCATCATGCTCATGATGCCGCCGCGCGAAATGAGGCGGTCGATGTCGGCCAGGCCGGTGCCTGACTTGTAGCCGCCGCTGAGGAAGCCGGCCAGGGAGACGAGCGTCTGGCGCTGCAGCCAGGCGGCCAGGGCGCAGGCGGTCGCCACCGACAGCATCATGCCGGGGATGACCGGCTTCTTCGCCAGGGCGAACCAGAAGACGATCAGCAGGGGCAGCAGCAGTACCGCGTGGAAGGTGAAATGGGCGCGCAGCCCGGACGTGATCAGGCCGATCTGCGGGGCGCTGGCGCCGGCGCGGCCGAACTTCAGGCCCATGAAGAAATACACGGCCAGCCCCGCCAGCCACGCCGGCACGGCCGACCACAGCATGTGGCGCAGGTGGTCGAAGAGGTTGGTGCCGGTCGCCACCGGCGCCAGGTTGGGGATGTCGGAGAAGGGCGACAGCTTGTCGCCGAGGTAGGCGCCGGCGACGATGGCCCCGGCCGCAGGCCCCAGCGGCACCTGCAGGGCCTGGGCGATGCCGATGAAGGCCACGCCGACGGTGCCCACCGTGCCCCAGGAGGTGCCGGTGGCCAGCGAGGTCACGCTGCAGGCCAGGCAGGCGGTGACCAGGAAAAAGCGCGGCGACACGAGCTTCAATCCGTAATAGAGGAGCATGGGGATGGTGCCGCTGGCCATCCAGGCGGCGATGAGCATGCCGACGCAGAGCATGATCAGGATCGCCGGCAGCGCCTTGCGCACGCTCTCGACGATGCCCTGCTGCATCTCGTCCCACGAGTAGCCCAGGCGCCAGCCGACCAGGCCGGCGCAGACGGCGGCGCAGATGAGCAGCACCTGGGCCTGCAGGTGGAACATGCCGTAGCCCACGCCCAGCAGCAGCGCCATTACCGCCAGGGGCAGGCAGGCCAGCAGCAGGCCGGGTTGCCGGTGAGTTGTCGATGCGCTCGTTTCAGCCATTGAAAGATCTCCTTCTTAAAACTTGCTTATTATATATGTCCGCCTCATTGATGCAATACGTCTCCTCAAACTCACCCCCGAACCCCCTCTCTTGCGAAGAGAGGGGGAGCCTCTCAATATTTCTTTTGACCCCTTCTCTTTGGGAAGAGAAGGGGGTGGGGGATGAGTTGACCGATTGTCCTTGGATGTTCTTGAATTGCTATTTTCCCCTTCCTCTGTTATGGTGATTTTATAGGAGTATCAAAGGAACCCGCAATGGAAACCGTTCTTTTTATAGTGCTGCTGGCCGTCGCCGTGGTGCTGCTGCTGGCGGTGCTGGCGCTGCAGCTGCGGCCGCGCGACGCCTCCCTCAACCAGCAGATGCTGGACCTGAAGAACCAGGTGCAGGAGCTGAAGACCGAGCAGCTGCAGGCGCAGAACAAGGCGCTGATGCAGCAGAGCGGGCAGCTCAACGAGATCATGCGCACGGTCAACGAGACCCTGAGCAAGGGCCAGGGCAGCATCTCCAGCCAGCTGCGCGTGGTGGGCGAGATCCAGCAGAAGCTGGGGCTGCTCGAGGAATCGACCAACCAGATGAAGGCCATCGGCAAGGACATCTCCTCCCTGCAGGACATCCTGCGCGCGCCCAAGCTGCGCGGCAACCTGGGCGAATACCTGCTGGAGGACCTGCTGCGCCAGGTGCTGCCGGCCGGCAATTTCACCCTGCAGTACGCCTTTCCCGACGGCGCCAAGGTCGACGCCGTCATCACCCTGGGCGAGCGCCTGATCCCGGTCGACGCCAAGTTCCCACTGGAAAGCTTCGTGCGTCTCTTCGATGCCGGCGACGAGGAAGGCCGGAAGAAGCACAGGAAGGAATTCGTCAAGAGCTTCAAGCTGCGCGTCGACGAGATCGCCGCCAAGTACATCCGCCCCGAATGCGGCACCTACGACTTCGCCCTGGTCTACATCCCGGCCGAGAACGTCTTCTACGAGGCCGTGATCAGCGACGGCCTGGACGGCCGCAACTACGGCATCTTCAACTACGCCGTGGAGAAGCACGTCATCCCCGTCTCACCCAACAGCTTCTACGCCTACCTGATGGCCATCGCCTTCGGCCTCAAGGGCCTGAAGATCGAGCAGCAGACCCGGCAGATCCTCAAGGACCTGGTCAAGGTGCAGGAGAGCTTCGCCCAGTTCTACGGCGACTTCTGCCTGCTGGGCAAGCACCTGGGCTACGCCGCCGGCAAGTACGACGAGACGGCCAAGAAGGCCGAGAAGTTCCAGGACCGCCTGGCCGACTTCACCGGCGCCCGCGGCGAGCTGCACGTGCCGGAAGACAAGGTCCCGGGACTCGATGAGTGATCCGCGACGATCCTTCGTAACGCGTGACGCGTAACGCGGGAAGAAATGGACTTAAATTCCAAGCACCAAGCACCAAATTCCAAATAAATTCAAAGCTCCAAATTCCAATGTCAAAAACGAAGGCCCTTTCATTGCCTTATTTTTTGTTTGGGTCATTGGATTTTGGTGCTTGTTTGTGATTTGGTACTTATGATTTGGAATTTTAGTTCTTACTCTCTGATTTGCAAAAAATATTCCCGTTCATATAATACAGGTTCACGGCAGAATAAACGCTTCCCGGGAGGAACGCGCCATGGAAAAGAAGACATTCGACGTCATCGTCCTGATCGGCCGGCCGGCCGCCGGCAAGTCCGAGGTCATCGACTATTTGAAGAAGGTGCCGCTGGCGGATCGCGTCAAGCGCTTCCACATCGGCGAGTTCCAGGAGATCGACGATTTCCCCATCCTCTGGGAGCGCTTCGAGGACGACGACCTGATGGAGGAGATGGGGCAGCCGCGCCTGATCACCGACAAGGAGTTCACCTACGAGGGCAAGACCATGCCCGGCTACGTCTTCAAGCACAAGTGGTTCTGGAACTTCCTGATCAAGAAACTGAACCTGCAGTACTCCAAGCTGCTGCGCGACGACCCCGCCTTCCACGAGAAGAAGACGCTGTTCATCGAGTTCGCGCGCGGCAGCGAGCACGGCGGCTTCCGCGAGGCCTTTTCCCACCTCGCGCCGCAGGTGCTGGACCGCGCCGCCTGCATGTACATCAAGGTCGACTGGCCGGAATCGCTGCGCAAGAACCGCCGGCGCTACAACCCCGACCGGCCCGACTCCATCCTGCAGCACGCCCTGGAGGACAAGAAGATCGAGATGCTCTACAAGGAGTCGGATTGGGACGAGTTCGCCTCTGACCCGAAGTTCCTGCCGGCGGGCGGGCGCCGGGTCCCCTACGCCGTCTTCGACAACATGCCCGAGAAGACCGACCAGCCCGAGGTGCTGGGCGCCCACCTGGAGGAAGTGCTCGCTGGGCTCTGGAAAACCTGGCGTGAGGTGAAAAAATGAGCTTCCTGACGCGCAATCCCATGAAGCACTGCAAGGAGTTCCGCCACCGGCGCTTCCTGAACTGGTTCCCGCTGGGACTGACCTACGCCACCATGTACATGGGGCGCTACAACTTCAACATCGTCAAGAACGACATCGGCGCCTGGTACCACCTGGACAAGGCGCAGATGGGGCTGATCGCCACTTTCGGCTTCTGGACCTACGGGCTGAGCGTCATGCTCAACGGCCCGCTGGCTGACCGCATCGGCGGGCGCAAGGCGATCCTGATCGGCTCCCTGGGCGCCGCGCTGCTCAACCTGGGCATCGGCCTGATGTTCTTCAACGGCTGGACGGCCCACGTCCTCTGGAGCATGAGCTGGCTGTGGAGCCTGAACATGTACTTCCAGAGCTTCGGCGCCCTGTCGGTGGTCAAGGTCAACTCCACCTGGTTCCACGTGCATGAGCGCGGCATTTTCGGCGGCATCTTCGGCATCATGATCTCCTCCGGCTACTTCCTGGCCACGACGATCGGCTCGGTGCTGCTGGCCAGCTTTGCCAACTGGAATGTCATCTGGTTCGTGCCGGCCGCGGCCATGGGCGTGATGTTCCTCGTGGACCTGCTGCTGGTGCGCAACCGCCCCAGCCACGCCGGGCATGCCGACTTCGACACCGGCGACGGCTCCAACGCCCACCTGGCCGAGGATGCGCCGCTGCCCCTGAAGGACCTGCTGGCCAAGGTGTTCAGCAACAAGGTGATCCTTTTCCTGATCGGCGCCGAATTCTGCACCGGCTTCGTGCGCCAGGGCGTCATGCTGTATTTCACCGAGTACCTGGACGAAGTGTACCACCTGGCGAAGAAGGAGCCGCTCTTCTGGTGGACCGGCGTGGCCTTCATGCTCGGCGGCATTCTGGGCGGCCTGCTGTGCGGCTGGATGAGCGACAGATTGTTCCAATCGCGGCGTCCGCCCGTGGCCTTCACCTTCTACCTGGTGCAGGTACTGATGCTGACGCTGCTGGGCTTCAGCCTGGGCCGCGGCACCTGGCTCGGCCAGGTCTGGGCGGTCGTGCTGCTGGGGCTGACGGCCATGTTCATCTTCGGGGTCCACGGCATGCTCTCGGGAACGGCATCCATGGACTTCGGCGGCCGCAAGGCGGCGGCCACCGTGGCCGGGGCGCTGGACGGCATCCAGTATATCGGCAGCGGCCTGACCGGCTTCGGCCTGGGCTGGATACTGAAGACCTATGGCTGGGACGGCATTGCCGTTGCCGGCCATGACCCGACCGGCGCCTGGGTCTGGGTGGCAAGCATCATCCCTTTCAGCCTGATCGGCGCCTTGATCATGACCCGCATCTGGCACGCCAAGCCGGGTGCGGCCGCGCATTGAGTGCCGGCTGGAGCCCGGTGAAATGACACGGCGCCGGGCGCTGTAGGATTCCGGGTCCTTTCGCGCCCGTTTGCCCCGGCGCGTTTGCCGTGCTAAAATACTGGCCAGAGGTCACCATGCGCGCAATCTTCTTAACGGTCCTGCTGCTGGTTTTCCTGAGCGCCGGCGCCATGCCGGCTTCCGGCGCCGGGCCCGCGGCGGTCGGGGAGGAGACGGCCGTCGGCCGCACGCTCAAATACAAGGCTTGCGAAAAAGACCTGGCCCGGGCCGTAAAGCTGCTGAAGAAGCGCCAGGCGGCTGACGCCGAGGCCAGCCTGCGGCAATGCCTGAAGATCGTCCCCGAGCACTACGAGGCCCACTACCTGCTGGCGCAGGTGGCGGCGGAGCGCGGCGATTACGCGGCGGCCGTCGGTCATTTGCAGCAGGCCGAGGCCGAGATGGAACGAATGGCCGGCTTGTGCCGCGCCTGGCAGGCGGAGAGCGAGCGCGAGGAGACCGCCGAGCGCGAGCTGGTCAGCGGCGAGGCGCAGGACACGATGATCAAGTCGCCCTGCGCGGCCAACAGCACCAAGATCGACACCGGCCGCCTGGACCGGGAACGGGGCATCACCTCCGGCTCGCGGCTGGCGCCACTCGATCCGCGGCGCTTCGAGGTCCCTGCCGCCTGGCATTTCGCCCACGGCAATTTCCTGTACAAGTCGCGGCGCTGGGCCGACGCCGCCGCGCGCTACCGCCTGGCGCTGGAGCGCGACCCGCGCCTGGGCGCGGCCTGGAACAACCTACTCGGCGCCCTGATGCTTGCCGGGCAGGTCGAAGCGGCGCGCAGCGAGCTGCAGCAGGCCCTGCAGGCCGGTGCCGACGTGAATCCGGAATTACGGCGGGCGGTCGAGGCGGGCGCGGTCCGCTAGTTCAGGAAGGGGTTCAGCAGCCCTTCTTCGCCGATGGTGGTCGGCCGCCCGTGGCCGGGCCAGACGACGGTGGCGGCGGGGAGCGCCAGCAGTTTTCGCCGGATCACCCGCGCCAGGGCTTTCAGCGCTTTTTCCTCGTTCTTTCCCTCCGGCACGCGGCCGACGCCGCCGGCCATCAGCGTGTCGCCGCTGAACAGTTGCCCGCCGATGAGGAAACAGGAGCTCCCCGGCGTATGGCCCGGGGTGGCCAGGACCTGCACCGGGAATCCCCCCGCGTCCAGCGCCTGCCCGTCCTGGAACCACGTATCGACCGCGGCGGCGTTGCCGCTCTTTTCGTAGAGCGGCCGGTCGCCGGCCGGGGCGGCCAATCTGGCGGCGAAGCGCTCGCGCAGGGCGCGGTTGCCGCCGACGTGGTCGAAATGACCGTGGGTATTGAGAACCAGGCGCACCTGCACGCCCAGCTCGCCGGCAACGGCGGCAAAGCGCTCGTCGTCGGCCCCGGGGTCGATGAGCACGGCGCTGCGGCTGGGCCGGTGGCAGACCAGGTAGCTGTTCACCGGGAACGGCTCCGCGGCCGTTCCCGCGTTGACCACGAAGCGCTTCACCACCAGGTCATCGGCGGCATAGCTGAGCGTCGCCGCCGCCAGCAGCAGCGCCAGCAGCAGCCCGCGGGGCGATCTCATGGCTTGCCTCCCCGGGCAACACCCCGGCGGCCGTTATAGACCGTCCCCTGGCCCTGGCGGTACAGCTCGAGCACGGCGGTCGCCTCGGCGCGCAGGTACTCGCCGACGACGGTGATGCCGCGCTTGTTCAGCTCCAGCGGCCAGTCCCTGGGCAGCGGTCCTTCGTCGAATCCCAGCGTGCCGGTGACGTCGGCGGCGATGGCGCCGTAGGTCAGGCGGGTGACCCCGGACCACAGGGTGGCGCCCAGGCACATCAGGCAGGGCTGGGAGCTGGTCACCAGCTCGCCGCCGGCGCCGGCGGAGTCCAGGTCGAAGGTTTTCAGCTTCTGCTGGGCGAACGAGAAGGCCATGATTTCGGCGTGGGCCGAAGAAAGGTTCAGCGGTTCGACGCGATTGACGCCGGCGCCCAGCAGCCGGCCCGACTCGCGCTCAAAGACGGCGGCGGCGAACGGGCCGCCGGTCCTGTGCTCGACGTTGAGCCGCGACAGGCCGATGACCCAGCGCATGCGGGCCTCTGGATCGGGGATGAAAATTTCGTTCCCGGTCAGCATTTCATCCAGCCAGGGGGGCAGGGTCAGAGTGACAATGGATGGGTTTTTCATTGGATCAATTATAGCATACCGAGCTTACGTGACGCGTAACGCGTGACGCGTGACGCGAAAGAATAAAATAGTGCCTTTCTCTTTTGAATCACGAATTCCGAATTACGTAGTTCTGAAAGCTCATTCACGGATCACGCAGACCTGAAAGCCTTGCCGGCTTGCCTCTGACCTCTCCCGGCAGGAGATGCCGGCCATTCTTGACAATAGGTGCCGACTTACTTATTATTGGTTTCTTTAAACGGAGTTGTCATCATGAACATAAAAGTGAACGGCAGAGAGGTGGAGATCTTTTCCGGCGCGCGGGTGGCAGATGTCCTGCGCAAGTACTCCCGGATCTCCTGGAAGCAGGTGCAGAACGGCAGCAAGACGGTCTGCGACGGCCTCGGCCATGAGATCGCCCACGACGGCGAGCTGAACGGCGGCGAGGCGCTTTTTGTCCGCATGGCCGGGAAAAGGAGGGCGGGCAAATGAAGCGGACCAAGCGTAGCCTGATCGTATCCTTCCTGCCGCTGCTGCTGCTGGCCGGCCTGGCCTGCTCCTCGTGCGCCTCGCTGCCGCCGGCGCCCGCTGACGCCCGCATCGTCATCTTCCATTTCAACGACGTCCACGGCAAGATCGACAACTTCGCCAAGGTGGCGGCCATCGTGGAGCGCGAGCGCCGCCAGGGCGGCGACGTCTACCTGTTCTGCGCCGGCGACAACTTCACCGGCAACCCGATCATCGACCAGTACGAGCCGCCGGGCGAGCCGATGCTGGAGCTGCTCAATCGCCTGGGGGTCGACCTGCTCAGTCCCGGCAACCACGAGTTCGATATCGGCCTGGACAACCTCAGGCGCTTCGCGGCCAGGACGAGCTTTCCCTTCGTCTCGGCCAACATCCAAGCCGGCGCCGACGGCTTCCCCCAGCTCAAGCCCTACGTCGAGCTGAAGACGAAAAGCGGGGTCCGCATCGCCGTCTTCGGCCTGATCCAGATCGAGGCCGGCAACGGCCTGCCCTCGACCCATCCCGACAAGGTCAAGGGCCTGCGCTTCAGCGAACCGCTGCAGCAGGCCCTGGAAATGAAGGCGCTGCGCTCCGGCAACCATGTCCTGCTGGGCCTGACCCACCTGGGCTTCGACGTGGACCAGAAGCTGGCCGAGCGGATGCCCGAGCTCGACGCCATTATCGGCGGCCACTCCCATACCCGCGTCGACCCGGCCGAGATCATCAACGGCGTGCTGGTGGCCCAGGCCGGCAGCGACAACCGCTACCTGGGCCGGGTGGAACTGCGCGTGCGCAACGGCAGCGTGGCCGAGAAAAAGGGCGAGCTCATCGAGCTGAAGGCGCAGCGCGAGGAGGACCCCGAGGTCAAGGCCATGATCGCCAGGTTCAACCAGAACCCGGCCTTCGCCCGCGTCATCGCCGAGGCCCCGTTCGCCATCGAGGGCAAGGACGCGCTGGGCTCCCTGATGACCGACGCCATCCGCTGGGCCCACGGCCTGGACGTCGCCTTCCAGAACCAGGGCGGCATCCGCCTGAACCGTCTGAGCGAAAAGATCACCCTCAAGGACATCTTCACCCTCGACCCCTTCGGCAACCAGGTGATCGAGATCGTCATGAGCGCCGAGGAGATCCGCTCGCTGGTCCGCGACTCCTTCGCCAAGGGCGACGAGATCGACCTGCAGGTCTCCGGCCTCTCCTACCTGGTGCGCACCGACGAGCAGCGGCGCATCCAGGAGATCCTGCTGCGCCGCCCCGACGGCAGCCCCCTGCCCGAGGAGGGGAAGTACAAGGTCGGCGTCTCCAGCTACGTCGCCAGCTCCTACAGCTTCGCCCACAAGGACCCGGGCCGGGCCCTGGCCTCGACCACCGCCGACGCCCTGATCCGCTTCCTGGAAAGCCGCCCCGACCTGTCGCTGTATCGCGGCATCCAGCGAGCTTTCCAGGACCCGCCGGGACGCCCCGGGCGCTATTGACCGCCCAAGGAGATTGATCCATGGCCCAGCTCTATTTCCGCTATTCGACCATGAACGCCGGCAAGTCCACCGAGATCCTCAAGATTGCCCACAACTACGAGGAACAGAACAAGCACGCCCTGCTGTTCACCCCGGCCATCGACGACCGCTTCGGCCGCGGCAAGATCACCTCGCGCATGGGTTTTCAGCGCGACGCCCAGATCATCAGCAGCGACGTCGACATGATGCGCCTGGCCCGCGAGGCGAAGCCCGACTGCGTGCTGGTCGACGAAGGGCAGTTCCTCACCCGCGAGCAGGTGGTCACGCTGACGCGCATCGTCGACCAGCTGAATATCCCGGTCATCGTCTACGGCCTGAAGAACGACTACCGCAACCACCTCTTCTCCGGCAGCGAGGCGCTGCTGCTCTTCGCCGACAAGGTCGAGGAGGTCAAGGCCGTCTGCTGGTACTGCACCAAGAAGGCGACCATGCTGCTCAAGTACAAGGGAAATGTTACGGGCAGAGGCTGGAGATCAAGTAACTGACACGGCTCCGTGACGCGTAACGCGTGACGCGTGACACGCGGCAGCCAGTTGGCAACTTTTTTTATTTCGGGGTAAAAAAGTATGGTTGAGTAATGAATGAGAAGAGTAAGTAAGTTCAAGACAGACATCTTGCTTTTTCGCGTTACGCGTTACGCGTCACGCGTCACGTAGGCTTAGTGACAAGCGACTCATGAATGAATTGATCTCCCACCGTCAACCTCGCGAACTGCGCCTGGGCATCCTGGCCATGGTCGCCACCGCCTTCCTGTGGAGCATCGCCGGGCTGTTCATCAAGGTTATCGACTGGAACCCGTTCGCCATCGCCGGCGCCCGCAGCCTTATCTCCTCGCTGGTCGTGCTGGCCTGGCTGCGCCGGCCGCGCTTCCACTGGTCGCCGGCGCAGGTCGGCGCCGCCCTCACCCAGGCAATGACCATGCTGCTCTTCGTCTCGGCCAACAAGACCACCACCGCGGCCAACGCCATCCTGCTGCAGTACGTGGGGCCGGTGTTCACCGCCATCATCGGCGCCTGGCTGCTCAAGGAGCGGGCGCGCTGGGAGCACTGGCTCGCCTTTGCCTTCGTCGGCGCCGGCATGGTCCTTCTCTTCATGGACAAGCTGGGCGGCGGCCGCCTGCTGGGCAACGTCCTGGCGCTGCTGTCGGGGCTGGTCTTCAGCTTCTACTACATCTTCATGCGCATGCAGAAGGACGGGTCGCCGCTGGAGTCGATCCTGCTGGCGCACTGGCTCACCGCCGCCATCGGCCTGGGGGTGGCGCTCTTCCTGCCGTGCCCCGTCCTCACCTGGAAGGCGGCCGGCGCCATCGCCATGCTGGGGATCTTCCAGGTCGGGGCTGCGGCCATCCTCTTCTCCTACGCCATCAAGCGCATCACGGCCATCTCCGCCAACCTGGTCGCCGTCATCGAGCCGGTCTTCAACCCGTTGTGGGTGTTCCTGGCCCTGCGCGAGCGGCCGGGCGTCCATGCCATCGTCGGCGGCGCCATCATCATCGCCGCCGTGACCGGAGCGTCCATCATCAGTGCCCGGAGGGCGGCTACGTGACGCGTGACGCGTGACGCGTAACGCGGAAGAATTAGGCATAAATTTCCAATCACAAACATATCCCAAGTTCCAAGTTCCAACGACCAAATCAAACGCAATTTAAATTTTCTTCAGGTAGGGGTTTGATTAATCCAACCCTACACCGTCGTTTTGATTCTTTTTCTTCGTTTATGTTATTGGTGTTTGTCAGGTGCAGGGAATTTCAGCCTGCTTCTTCTCATGTCACGCGTTACGCGTCACGCGTCACATATTTCTATGCCGGACGTTCATATTCGGTTATAATCCCTCTATGAAAAGCTATCGCAAGGAACTGTGGTTCCAGACCCCCGGCCGGCGCGCCTTCATCAACATCACCCCCGACGTCGAGCGGGCGCTGGCCGAGAGCGGCGTCCGCGAGGGCCTGGCGCTGGTCAACGCCATGCACATCACGGCCTCGGTGTTCATCAATGACGACGAGTCGGGGCTGCACCAGGACTATGAAAAGTGGCTGGAAAAGCTGGCCCCGCACGAGCCGGTCTCGGCCTACCGCCACAACCTCAGCGGCGAGGACAACGGCGATGCCCACCTGAAGCGCCAGGTCATGGGCCGCGAGGTGGTGGTGGCGGTCAGCGGCGGCCGCCTCGACTTCGGCCCCTGGGAGCGGATCTTCTACGGCGAGTTCGACGGCAGGAGGAAGAAGCGCGTGCTGGTCAAGATCATAGGAGAATAACCCTCGGCGCAGGGTGCAAGGCGCAAGGTGCAAGGCAAGAAAATTTGCATGCCATTTTTATGCTCCTTATCTTTCTTCCCTACGCCCTTCGCCCTTCACCTTACGCCGAGTCTACCTTCGCTTCGCGTTGACAAATCGTCTCCGGGCCTTTAAGATAAGCCATGCTCTCGACGAGTTCCAAGAGGTGCTAATGGCGAGCCATAACGACTCCCTGTCCTGGAAATTTTATTTGTTGAATATCCTGGTGCTGGGCGCGCTGCTCGGCCTGGTCGAGGCCGCCCTGGGCGGGTTGATCCGCCAGGCCGGCCTGCCGCTGCGCGGCCCCCTGGTCACCGCCGCCGGCTTCGCCATCATGGCCGCCGGGCTGGCCATCTTCAAGCAGGCCCGGCTGATCCCCGGTGTCACCCTCGTGGGCATCCTCGGCAAGTGGCTGGCCGTGCCGCTGCTGGGCCTGCCCGTCTTTTGCCAGGCCAACGCCCACCTGGCCATCCTGCTCAACGGCGCCTGCCTCTATGCCGGCGTCAGCCTGTTCAGGAAGAAGATCGCCGACAACCCGCGCGGGCAAAGCGTCGTGGCCGGGATCGCGGCTTTCGCCGGCGGCTCGGCCTTCTTCGCCCTCGGTGGCTTCTGGGCCCCCTGCCGCCACCTGCTCTCCTTCCACCATGCCGGCGGGGCCGTCCCCTACATGCTGACGCGCGTCGCGCCCGCCGCCCTGCTGGCCGCCCTGCTCTTCCCGCTGGGCTACGCCCTGGGGCGGCGCCTGGAAAAATGGCTGCTGCCCCTGTGGCTGGCGCGCCGGCCCCTGCTCATCCCCCTGGCCGCGACCATCGCTTTGGCCTGCTGGGGAGGGACGGTGCTGCTCACCGCCGCCGGATTCTGAGGGCGCCGCCGCGCCTGGCGATGGACAAGAAGATCGTTTTCATCCTGAACGACCGCGAGGTGCGCACCTCCCTGCCCGCGGGCACCGCCCTGGTCGATTTCATCCGCGACGACCAGCGCCTGACCGGCACCCGCGTCGGCTGCCGCGAAGGCGACTGCGGGGCCTGCACCGTGCTGCTGGGCATGCTGGCGGCGGGCGGCGTGCGCTACCGCTCCATGGCCTCCTGCCTCTTTCCCCTGGCCGATGCCGCCGGCTGCCACGTGGTCACCGTCGAGGGGCTGAACCGCGTCGACCTGACCCCGGTGCAGCAGGCCATCGTCAGCGAAGGCGCCAGCCAGTGCGGCTTTTGCACCCCCGGCCTGGTGGTCAGCCTCAGCGGCTTCCTGCTCAATGACGCGCGGCTGCTGGACGACGACGCGGTCACGGCCATCGAGGGCAACGTCTGCCGCTGCACCGGCTACGCGTCGATCCGTCGCGCCGTCGAGCGCCTGCTGCGCGAGCTGCGGCCGCCGCTGCTGGCCGCGCCCGACCGGCTCCAGGCGCTGGTCGGCCTCGGCGTCTTTCCCGCCTATTTCCCCGCCATCGCCGGGCGCCTGCGGGCGCTGCCCGCCAGCGGGCCCGGGACGGCGAAAAAGGCCGCCATGATCGTGGCTGGCGGCACGGACCTGTACGTGCAGCGCGGCCCCGAACTGCCGGAAAAAGAGCTGCAGCTGCTCTCGCGGCGCGGGGGCTTCGCCGCCATCTGGCCCGACGCCGAGCGCATCTTCATCGGCGCCGCCGCCACGGTCGCGGACATGATGGAGTCGGCGCTGCTCACGGCCGCCCTGCCGCGCCTGCCCATTTTCCTGCGCCGCGTCTCCTCCACCCAGGTGCGCAACCGGGCCACCGTCGGCGGCAACATCGTCAATGCCTCGCCCATCGGCGACCTCAGCGTCATGCTCCTGGCCCTCGACGCCGTTATCGGCCTGCGCCTGGGCGCCAGGGTCCGCGAGCTGAAGCTGCGCGAGTTTTTCCTGGGCTACAAGAAGCTGGCGCTGCGGCCGGGCGAAGTGGCGGCCTGGGTGAGCATCCCCGTGGCCGGCGACGGCTGGCGCTTCCATTTCGAGAAGGTGGCCCGCCGCGAGCAACAGGACATCGCCTCGGTGAACTCGGCCATCGGCCTGCAGCTGGCCGGCGGGCGCATCGCCGTTGCCCACGTCGCCGTCGGCGGCGTGGCCCCGGTGCCGCTCTACCTGAAAAAAGCGTCGGCGCTGCTCGTCGGCCGGGAGGTCTCGCCGGCGCTGCTGAAGGAATTCCT
>JALOLA010000003.1 GCA_025456205.1 Acidobacteriota bacterium
TCCGCAAGGACGCCTTCTTCATCGACTACGACGTCCTGGAGACCGAGCCCTATGAGAACAAGGGCAAGGAGACCCGGGTGGAGATCGTCCATCCCGAGTTCACATCGCTCTGCCCGCGCACCGGCCTTCCCGACTACGGCACCATCCGCATCCGCTACATCCCGGACAAGCTGATCGTCGAGCTGAAATCGCTCAAATATTACTTCCTGCAATACCGCAACGCCGGCATCTTCTACGAGAGCCTCACCCCGCTCATCCTGAAGCATCTGGTCAAGAAGGTCCATCCCCAGGAGATGGTCATCGAAGCCGAATTCACGCCCCGGGGCGGGCTGACGACCAAGGTTATTTCAAGCTACAAGAAATAAATATACGTAATTCGTAATTCGTAAGCCGTAATTCGAAAAGAGTAGCTATTCCTCGGGCGTTCATCTTTTCTTCCAAATCATGAATTTCTTATTTCGAAAAGGGATGTTTTTGTTGAGTTATTTTTCTTCTCCTCCGAATCACGAATTACGAATCACGAATCACGAATACATGTTCTAAAGCTCCCTGGCCATCCACGCCCTCCTGCCCCGGCGGTAGTAAACCGCGACCAGCACGGCGTTGAGCAGCAGGAAGCCGGCGAACCAGGCGCCGATCTCCATATAAGGGATCGCTTCGCGGGTGAAGCGGTGCCAGTAGTAGACACCCACCGGGCGCACCAGGAAGAGCATCCCGCCCACCACGTAGATCACGCTCCACAGCATGTAGGAGATGCCCTGCTTGGAGACGATCACGTGCTCGGGGGACAATGGGTTGGTCTCGTTGGTCTCGATGCCCAGCACCAGGGCGAGGGTGGTCAGGAAGACGATGGCCGGGGCCAGGAACAGCAGGGCGATGATCCGCGTGAAGGCATCGAATTGCAGCGACAGGTCGCCCAGGGCGTAAAGGGCGAAGCCGACCAGCAGCAGCGGCAGCAGGTGGAACAGGAGCTTGAAGCGGTAGAATTTCACCTTGGCGCAGGGCGAGCTGAAAATATGGACCTGGCCTGGGCCTTCGCCGGGGATGGAGGTGAAGGTGAAGCGCGAGTTCAGGCCGGAGACGATGAAGACCGCCATGATCAGGTTCAGGTAGGAGACGAAATTCTTCACCGACGGGTGCGGCAGGGGGATCATTTTCATGTTGATGACGAAAACGGCCACCAGGGCGCCGACGATGAGCAGCTGCGACCATTGGGCCGGGGTGCGCAGAAAGGTCTTCACCTCCTTGCGCAGGATCGGCCGGTAGTCGCTGTTCAGGGGCGTCGGGCGCCAGCGCGACTTGTAAGAGCCCTTGCCGCCCCGGTTCAGCTTGTCGAACAGCTGCAGGTAGAATTTCCTGCGCAACCAGGCCACCAGCGCCAGCAGGACGGCCGCCAGCAGGACGAAGAGGGCGATGGTCTTCCAATACGGGGCGTTGCGGCCGTCGGCGCTGAGGCTCATCGCCCTGGCCAGCCAGGAAAAGGGGAAATAGTAAAAGGCCTGCAGGTCCAGGGAGCCCATGTATTTCAGCACGTTGTCGATCTCGCTGGGTTCCAGGAACCTCTCCGGGCGCAGCAGGCGCAGGAAGACGACGATGGAGGAGATGACGATGATGGAAAAGACGGAGAGCACCGGCTGCAGGCGGCGCACGGAAAAGAAAGCCGGGATGACCAGCCCGAGCAGGACCCCCGCCAGGACGCCGCAGGCGATGAAGAGGAGGAAGGCCAGCAGCACCTGCAGTACCTGGCCCGCCCCGGGCGCGAAATAGCGGCAGTAGAAAAAGAGGATCGGCAGCGAGAAGAAAACGACCATGGCCGAGCTGTAGGCGCCCGTCTCCAGCATTTTCCAGGCGAAGGCGCTGCGCACCGGCATGGGGGTGGAGAAGAGAAAATGCAGGTCGCGGGAAATGAAGAACACGTCGAGAGAGGTCAGCAGCGCCGAGAGCAGCAGCATGGAGAACAGGGTCATGAAGATCATCATCAGCAGCTTCTCGGCCAGGAACACCTTGAAGACATGGGGGAATTCCTGGACCTGAGCCAGGTAGCCGAAGATCTTGTGAAAGAAGAACCCGAGCACCAGCATGAAAAAGAGCCCGAGCAGCAGGAAGAGGAGATACTTTTTCTTTTCGCCGCGCACCAGGGCGTTGCGCAGCTGGCGCAGCTTAAGCTTGAGCAGGCTTCTCATGGTGCAGCACCGTCTGGAAATAAAACTCCTCCAGGGAGCTCTGCCCGGCCAGGGACATCAGCTCCTCCAGGCCGCCCTGGACGATGATGCGGCCGTCGACGATGATGCCGATGCGCCGGCATACTTCCTGGGCCAGGGTGAGGATATGGGTGGCGAACAGGATGGCCGTCCCCTGGCGGGCGACCTCGCCGAGGTAGAGCTTGAATTTCCTGCCCACCAGCGGGTCGATGGAGACCAACGGTTCGTCGAGCAGCAGCAGCCTCGGCTCCACGGCCAGGGCCTGGGAAATGAGCAGCTTCTGCCGCGTCCCGGCCGAGTAGTTCTCCACCAGCTCCGTCCGGTATTCCTCAAACTCGAAGTACTTGAAAAAGAAATCGACCTTTTCCCGGCGCCGGGCATAGGGGATCTTGTACAGGTCCATGTAGAAATGGAGGTGCTCCTCGCCGCTCAGCTTGTAATACAGGAAGGGCTGGTCGGGAACATAGGCGATCGACCGCTTCAGCTCGTGGTGCTCGCGGTGGTACGCCTGGCCGGCGACGATCACGCTGCCCCCGTCGGGGGCCAGCAGCCCGGCCAGGATCTTCAGCGTGGTGGTCTTGCCGGCCCCGTTCGGCCCCAGCAGTCCGTAAATCTCGCCCGGGGCCAGGGAGAACGAAACGTCCTTCAGGGCTTCCCTGGTGCCGAATTTTTTCTGCAAATTCTTAACTTCGAGCATGTTGGCATTGTAACATATCAAAAAATAATTCGAACATCGCCGTCGACAAATGTGATTCAGGGTGGTACCATCCAGTCGGGAAAGGAGGAGCCGAATGGCGTTAAATGAGTCATATGCGAAATTTCGGGTGAATTCCATGCCCCAGATGAAAAACCTTCTTTTTTCCTGTTTGCTGCTATTGGAAACAGCGGCCTTTCTTTCTGCTGCAGTTAAGCATGAATTCCAGCTTACGTTGAACTACTCTATGCCCTTCTTCAACTATCAATTCCAGAATGACTTTCAACCCCACTTGCTCTACAGCGATCCCCTCAGCTCCTCATCGAAACAGACGATGAACTTTCAAGAACAAAATCAATTCCTGTTCTCCACGGCATACAATCTTTTTTTCTCATCCCGGAACGGAATGCAGATAAAATTCAATACCGGCTCTGGCCGGTTGGCAGGTGAAAATCCTGATGTCGCCCTACGCCTTGATTATATTGGTCACCAGCCCCCTGCCTATGAACCGAGGGAATACCATTATCAGGATGTTCTGGCATGGCCTGCTACTGAAGGAAAAGTCAGGCATACGACGATAAGCCTTAATTATCTGCACAGTTTTCAGCTCCATGAAGCCTTTCAGATAAGAGCATCCGCCGGATTTTCTCTTGCCAGCCAATCACTTGACTTCAAGTATCTTGCTTATCCCAGATTCACTTTAGGCGGCCACTCGGTTTTATTCGTGGACACCTATATGCTTGAAGCTTTCAGCAAGAATTTTATCCAGCCTGGAATAAACGGTTCCCTGCAACTGGTCATTAAACTCTCTTCCTGGATCTCTTTTTTATTTGATTCAGAAATTGTTTTGACTTCTTTGCGCGCTATTGCATTGCAAATTTCCGATCAGGCTCTGCTTTTTCCAGGCGATCCAATGACTTTGACCCGGGAAAACTTGCAGGAAATAAGCAAGCGCATGCAATTCGCTCCCTTCAAGTATAATGCTTCCAGATTCAGTGCAAATTTTGGCCTGCTGATCAAATTAAACTAATTTAAAACCAGAAAACCCATCGGTCTTCGTTCAATCTGCTTATTGCCATAAATGGATTTCATTTACTTCTCAGTGAATGTCCAGCACCCGTCCCAGTCCGCCGGCGGGTGGTCTTGCAGGTAAAGGCAGCGCTTGGCGAAGACCTGTGCCGGCGGATCGTCGGCCAGGGCCATGAAGACCTCCAGGGCGGCGGAAAAATCGCCGGAGAAATAGAGCTGCAGCCCCTGCGCGAACGCGGCCAGCGGCCCGGCGTCTCCGGCAGGGGCGTGATCGCCGCCGGCGACGACCTCGAATATCTCCTCCGCCACCTGCTTGCCCTTGACGCGCACGCGGTCCAGGCGGCGCAGCAGGACCTCCCCCGCCGCCATGCGCCCGGCGAGCGCGCCGCAGATGATGCGCGTGCCGTACTGCTTGTTGATGCCCTCCAGCCGCGAGGCCAGGTTGACCGCATCGCCGATGACCGTGTACTCCATGCGCTGCTGCGAGCCGATATTGCCGACGATGACCTCGCCGCTGTTGATGCCCACGCGCATGCCCAGGCGCGGCAGGCCTTTCCTTGCGAACTCGTCGTTCAGGGCCAGCAGTTCCTCCTGGCAGCTCAGAGCGGCGTTCATGGCCTGGCTGGCCTGGCGCTCCGATGCCAGGGGCGCCCCCCAGAACGCCATGATGGCGTCGCCCTCGAACTTGTTGACGAAGCCGCCCGCCGCCATGATCACGTCGGTCATGCGCTCCAGGTAGGTGTTCAGGATGCTCACGACCTCCTCCGGCGGCAGCTTCTCCGACAGCGTGGTGAAGCCGGCCAGGTCGGAGAAGAAGACGGTCACCAGCTTCTTCTGGCCGACCAGCCGGAGGCCGCCCGGGTTTTTCTGCACCTCGGCGAGCAGGGCATCGGACATGTAGCCCTTGAACGCCTTTTCGATGAGCTTTTTTTCCCGGCGGACGCGCTGGTAGCGCTGGTAGGCGTCGTAGCCGGCGCATGCGACCAGGCCCAGGCACAGCGGCAGGAGATCGAGATCGACGCCCAGGAAGAACAGGAGAAAATCCAGGGCCAGCACCACCAGGATGACGGCCAGCGCCGCCAGCAGCTGCCGCTGCAGCGACTGGATCCCGGTCAGGAGCCGGTTGAGCAGGATGATGGCCAGCAGCACCAGCAGCCAGTGCCAGAGCGGATCGACCGAACGGATGAAATCGCGCTGCAGCAGGTTGGCCAGCGCGGTGGCGTGCAGTTCGAAGCCCGAGCCGGTGGCGTTGACCGGGGTCGGCCGGTTGTCGAGCAGCGCCAGGGCCGTCGGGCCGATCAACACGATCTTGTCCCGGAAGACGGCGGGGTCCACGATCGCTTTTTGCCCCGACTCGCCGCGCACCTGCGACTGGATCAGCGCGGAGATGCTGAAACGGCCGAAGCTGCCCTTGCTCGGGAACTTGAGCTGGAGGCTGCCGTCGGCGGCGAAGGGAACGTGGTCCAGTTGCAGCCCCGGGTCAGCGAAGGAGGCCAAGGCCAGGGAGAACGAGGGAAAAACGCGGCCGCGGCGGACGACAAAATGTTTGAGGCGGCGATAGACGTTGTCGCGGTCCGGGGCGTCCTGGGCGTTGCCGCCGCCGCGCATGGCGGCCTGGATGGGCGGCACCGGCAGCGTCACCTTTCCCTCGCGCGCTGGCAGCCGGCGCAGGGGTGGCGCGAAAGGAAGGGCGAAGCGCTCGACATGCGCGGCGCTCCCCTGCTTGTCCGAGAAAAAGAGCGGCAGGAACACCCTCCCGCTCCTGCGCATGGAGGCCGCCAGCCAATCGTCCTCCCCGCCATAGGGGCTGGGCTCGCTGAAGACCATGTCCAGGCCGACAACCCGGGCACCCGCGGCGTCCAGGAAATCGATGGCCCGGGCATAGAGGCTGCGCGGCCAGGGCCAGGGAAGATTGGCGTTCTGGCTGTAAAAATCAATGCTTTCCTGGTCGATCTCGACCAGCACGATGGGCGCCGATGCCGGGCGCGCGAACAGCCTGGCCTTCACGTCATAGATCTTTTTCTCGAACAGCGAGGAAAGGATGCTGCCCAGCGCCAGGGTGCAGGCGAAAAGCAGCGCCGTCGAAAGCCAGAAGCGCTTCAAGTTCAGCGGCGCGCGTACTTGCGGAACCGGGCGGCGCGGGCCTGGCGGCCGCTCTGGGCCTGTTCCGCCTTGACGCCCGAGGACACGTAGGCGATGCGCTTGTCGGCGGCGGGGTGGGCCGAAAAGGCCTTGGCTTTCTTTTTTTCCACCGCCTTGACCTTTTGCAGCATCGCCAGCAGCGCTCCGGGATCATAGCCGGTCGCGGCCAGCAGCTCCAGGGCCCCCAGGTCGGCGTTTTTTTCCTGGGTGCGGGAATAGCCTTTCTGCAGCAGGGTGCCGCTGATGTCCATGACCGAGTCCTGCAGGATGCCGACGACCTGGTTGCTCGAGCCCATGGCTTCGCCGGCGGTGAACGTGCCCAGCGCCTTCATGCGCTGGGACTTGATCGCCTTGAGTGGGTCCTTGGAGACGATGTGCTGGATCTCGTGGGCCAGGATCGCCGCCAGCTCGTCCTCGTCGCCGGCCATGTCGACGATGCCGCGCGTGAGCAGGATGATGCCGCCGGGCGCGGAGAAGGCGTTGGCCTCGGTGGTGTCCAGCAGGGCGAAATGATAGCCGCCGAAGATCTCGGGCCGCCCGGATCTGAGCACCAGGGCCCTGCCGACCAGGTTCAGGTAGCGGGTGAACCCGGCGTTCTTCCACAGCGGGTACTGGCTCAGGATGTTGGCCGCCACCGCGCGGCCGATATAATACTCTTCTTCCTCGCTGATCTTGTGGGTGGCGCTGGATACGAGGTCCAGCCCCTTCTTGGCCTTGCTCAGCTTCTTGACGCTGATGGGCGGCCGCCAGGAGAGCAGCAGCGCGCACAGCGCGATGAGCAGCAGCTTTTTCATTTCAGCCTCCCGTCGCGCACGAACGGCGCCAGCGCCGCCAGGGCCGCGTTCTGCTCCATGATCCATTCCAGGTCGGCGAAATTATAGCCCTTGCCCCCGCGCAGCTTTTTCTCGTTGCCCTCGTTGAACCCCTTGGCGGCCAGGGCCAGCTCGTCCTCGCTGGCCCCCTTCTTGCCGGGGACCATGGTGCCCAGGGAGACCTTGCTTTCGGCGACGGCCGTCTGGTGGATATAGCCCTTCTGGCCGCCGGCGCCGCGCACGAGGTACCAGTTCCCCTGCGTCTCGATCAGCTCCAGCTTCGTCCCCTTCTGCACGGCGAGCAGGCTGGCGGAAAGGAAATCGGGCTTGGCCAGCAGGTTCGAGCGCAGCACCTGGACCACCAGGCCTTTCCCGGCCAGCAGCAGCGCCGCCGCTGCCAGGAAAAGCAGAAACCACGCTTTTGTCTTCATTATTGTACCTCGTTGTCCGCTTGCATCTACCCTGAAAGATTATAGTGCAAGCGGCGGGGGTTTTCAACCGGCGGAACGGGCTTCAGCTATAGAACATGCGCAGCTGGCGGTCCTGCGCCTTCAATTCCCTGGCCAGGGCCTCCTTTTTCTTGAGGGCGATCTCGGTGGCGATGGCATTCAGCAGCACCGATAGCGCCGAAATGGAGGTGGTGAACAGGATGTTCTCGCGCGGGATCTTCAGGATCAGGGAGGCGAACGGCGCCAGGGGCGCGAACTCGTTGTCGGTGAAAACGACGATCCTCAGGGCGCGCCGGTGGGCCAGGCGGGCGAACTCCACCGTGCTTTTCGAATAGGGAAAGAAGCTGGAAAAAATGACGAGCTCGTCGCGGCCGATGGCCAGGATCTTCTCCTCCACCGGCATGTGCCCCTCGTCGAGGCTGTGCGTCTCCTTCTGGATCTGGCTGAACGTGTAGGCGATCAGGTTGGAAAAAATAGCCGAGATGCCGACCCCGAAGGTGAAGACGCGCTTCGCCCCCTCGATCCATTCGACCAGCCTCTGGAACGTTTCCTCGCTGACGGCCGACAGCAGGTGGTTGATGTTCTTGACGTCCTGGCGGGCGGCCTGGATCAGCGGCTTCTTGCCGCTCAGGTCCGTCTGCAGGGCCAGGAAGCGCTCCACCGGATTGACGATGCGGCGGATGTGCTCGTTGCGCACCTGGTTCTTGAAGTCGTAAAACCCCTTGCAGGACAGCTTGCGGGTCAGGCGCGTGATGCTGGCCATGGAGACGTTGGATTTCTGGGCGATGGACTCGATGGAAAGCAGCGGGATCTCGGCCCAGTTGTCGACCAGGAAATTGGCCAGCCGCTGCTGGGTCCGCGAGAAGCCCTCCATGCCCTTGCTGATCTCTTCGCGCAGGTTCCTTTTCATGCCACTCCCTCCGCCCGCTCGCCACGGGGTGCGGACGCCGGAAAAGAAAGGTCCCTTCCCGGCCCGGGGCCGGGAAGGGACCGTAAGCAGCGCTCAGGCGGATACGCGGCGCCGGGGCCGGCTTCCGCTTCGCAATACGTTAAAAATTGACGCGGATGCCGAACTGGAAGATGCCCGGGTTCAGCTTGCGCGTGATCTTGCCGAAGGCCGTGGAGGTGAACTGCGCGTCCTTGGCCAGGGTCGCATCGTTGTTGGTCAGGTTGTAGGCGTTGACGAAGACCGTCGCCGCGGTGCGGCCGTCGGAGCCCAGGGTGAACTTCCTTTCCAGGCCCAGGTTCAGGGTGAAGAAAGCGGGAAGGCGATCGTCGCCGAACTGCTTGTCGGGCTCATAGACGCTGAAATAGCTGCCGCCCTTGATCTTTTTGCTGGATTGGGCGTAGTTGCCGAGCACGTATCCTTCCTGGGCGCTGAGCACGCCAGTGAGGTTGAGGTTCCAGGGCAGCTGGTACAGCCCGGACAGCTTGAACTGCCAGCGCGAATTCAGGTACACGGAACCGGATTCGCGCACGCTGCGCGGGGCGTACGGAGCGCCGTTCCAGTAGTCGAAATTGGTCATGTTGAACGTCTCTTCCTCGAAGCGGAACTGCTTCCAGTCCTGGATGATGAAGGAGGCATCGGCCATCCACTTGTCGGAGAACTTCTTGGTCAGGGCCAGCTGCAGCGCCAGGTAGCGGTTGTAGTTCTTCTTGTAGTTGGTGAAATAGGTCCCTTCCGGCACTTCGTAGCGGTTCCAGTAATCGACCGCCTTGCCGTTCACCGTCTGCGTCCCGGCCTTGTACCAGTTGGCCTTCGTTTCGATCGAGCCGTCGGCCAGGATGCCCATTTCGCGCTGCAGGTTGTGCTGCTTCTTGTAGAAGCCGGTGAGCGCCAAGGCCATGTCGGCGCTCAGCTCCCTTTCGAAGCTCAGCGTCAGCTCGTCGAGCAGCGGCGAGTTGTAGTTCTTGTCGTACTGGGCGTTGATGCGGCCGGTGCTGTAGTCGATGTTGGTGCAGTAGTTGGCGTAGGCGTAGTTGAATCCATAATAGGAATCGAGCTCATTGTAGGTGGGGATGCCGTCGCCGTCGTCATACCAGTAGACGTCGATCTCGCGCGTCGGCAGCACCGGGTAGGCGATGTCCATGCCCACACGCGAGCCGTAGCGGGCAGCCGAAAACTTGACCACGTTCTTGCCGTCGCCGCTGATGTCATAGGTCAATGAGAAGCGGGGTGAGAACGTGTTGAAGGCCGGCACGTTGAATTCCTGGACGGTCAGCGGGCCCAGCCACTCCTCGAACATGGTGATGCCGTCATACTGCGGGTCGATCTTGTCGACCCAGGTGTAACCCGGCAGATCGGTCTTGTTGACGCGCGCCGCCTGGTTGTCGTAGCGCAGGCCGAGGTTCAGGGTCAGCTTCTTGAAGGTGATCGTGTCCGACGCATAGGCCGAGACGCGCTTGAAGAACAGGTCGATCTTGTTGTCCGGGGTCAGCCACAGCCCATAGGAGGAGGTGAAATCGCCGTAATACTTGACATACAGCGTGCGCTGGTTGGGGATGAGGGTCTCGGAGACGTTGTTGGCGGTGTTGTACTCGACGCCGAAGCGGATCTCGTGGTCGCCGCCCAGGGTGTTTTCCACGAAGAGGTTGCCCTCGAGCTGGGCGTCCAGCTGGGTGGTATCGGTATACCAGTTGGTGTCCGAGCCGCTCTGGCGGATGAAGGAGCGGGCGTAGCGCACACGCTCGTTGCCGACCTCGTGGCCGCTGATCGGATCGCGATCGGAGCCGCGCGGGTCGAGGTGGTAGGCGTTGTTGACGAAGCCGATCTTGGCATTCAGCATCAGGTCGCCCAGGATATGCTGCACGCTGCCGAACCAGTAGTAGTTGGGGCCGGACTGGTCGCGCAGCGAGTCGCTGGTCTGCTCGGCCTGGGTATAGCGCGGGCGGCCGCTGTAGAGCTTGTTGTCATAGGAAAGGTGGAATTCGGCCGAGGTGTTGCCGAACTGCGCGTTGAGCTTGCCGTAGCCGTGGGTGAGCACGATGGCGGCTTCCTCGCTGTTCATCGAGCGGGCATGGATGTCCTGCATGCTCCAGGCGCCGAAGAACCAGAGCTTGTCCTTCTGGATCGGGCCGCCCAGGCTGGCGCCGTACTGATAGAGACGGTTGATGCCCGGGGTCACATAGTTGGCGATCGGGGGCGCCTCGGGCGGGTCCTGCTTCATTTCCCAGGCCTTGTCCTCGGCATAGAGATGGAAGTCGCCGCCCATGCGGTTGCCGCCGCGCTTGGATACGAAGTTGATCTGCACGCCGCCGGTCTGGGCGGTGATGTCGGTGGCGCCCGTGGTGACCTGCAGCTCCTCGAAGTTGTTCACATCGAGGTAGGAGGTGGAGGTGCCGACGGTGGCCAGCGAGCTGGTGTCGATGCCGTCCACGCTCCACTCGGTGTCGCCGTAGCTGCTGCCTCCGGCCGTCGGGTGCGACTGCTGGCCCGACTCGGAGCCGCCGACGTCGGCGGCGTCGTTCATGATGCCGGGGGCCATGCTGATCACCGTCCAGGGGTTGCGGGCGCTGGGCAGGGACTGCAGGGCCTCCTTGGTCACGTTCATGCCGACCGACGTGCGCCGCGTGTCGACCACGTTGGCCTTGGCCGTGACGACGACCTCTTCCTTGATCATGGTCGTTTCCATCGGGACCGTCAGGGTGACGTTCTTGCCGGCGAACAGGCGGATGCCCTTGCGGATGACGGTCTTGAAGCCGTCCAGCTCCAGCTTGAGCTCATAGTTGCCGGGGAGCAGGCGCAGGAAGCGGAAATTGCCCTCCTCCGAGGTCACCGCGGTCTTCGTGCCCAGCACGTCGGCCGTCAGGGTCACCAGCACGCCGGGGATGGCCGAGCCGTCCGGCAGGACCGCGCTGCCGTAGATGTCGGCGGCGGCCTGCTGGGCGAAAACCGTGCCGGTGAGCAGGGTCAGCGCCCAGATCAGCGAAAGCCATTTTTTCATGAGTTCCTCCATATGATTATGATAATAGGATTTTTTAAGACTATTCCAGGACCGCGCAGGACATGCATGGCAAAGATATAGAGCATTAATTTTCAAAAGTCAATAATGAAAAATATTTTTCTTAATTTTTCTGCGCCCCCCCCTCCCGCGCCGCCCTCTATGCATTTCTGGCGATCGGTGATACAATTTTTCCAGGAGGCGCGGATCAAGACCAAACTGCTTCTTTCATGCAGGCTGACGATCCTGCTCCTGCTCGTTGCCGGCACGGCTGCGCCCACGCCGGGCACCCTCCAGGCCGCAGGCCGGGGAGCGGACTTCAATGTTTTGCTGATCACCATCGACACCCTGCGTTTCGACCGGGTGGGCATCCATGATGCGCGCCACGTCAGGACCCCGGCCATGGACGCCCTGGCCGCGCGCTCGCTGGTCTTCACGCGCGCTTTCGCCCATAACCCGGTCACGCTTCCTTCGCACGCCAACATTCTCACCGGCGCCACCCCGCTGTACCATGGCATCAGCGATAACACCGGCTTCAAGCTGGACGGGAAGTTCCTGACCATTCCCCAGTACCTGCGGCGTTTCGGATACGGCACGGCCGCTTTCATCGGCGCCTTCCCCCTGGATTCCCGTTTCGGCCTGGACAGGGGATTCGACGTCTATGACGACTACTACGGCACGCGCAACGAGCGCGAGTTCTTCTTCGTGGAAAGGCCGGCGGAAAAAGTGATCGCGCCGGCCATGGCCTGGATCGGCGCCCAAGCGGGCAAGTGGTTCGCCTGGGTGCATCTGTTCGACCCCCACCAGCCCTATCTTCCGCCCTCCCCTTTCAAGGAGGAATACGCCGCCGATCCGTATTCCGGAGAAGTGGCCTACCTGGATTCCCAGCTGGGCAAGCTGTTCGCTTTTTTGCGTGACCGGCGGCTGCAGGAAAGGACCGTGGTCATCCTGACCGCCGATCACGGCGAAGCCCTGGGTGAAAAGGGCGAGGACACCCACTCCTATTTCGCCTACAACAATACCCTGCACATTCCCCTGTTCCTCCATATCCCGGGGCGCAAGCCGGGGAGGTTCGCGGGCAACGTTTGCCATGCCGACATCTTCCCGACCCTGTGCGCGGCCTTGGGCCTGCAGGTCCCGCCCCACGTGCAGGGCGAATCGCTCCTGGATATCATGGCCACCGGCAAGCGCAGGTCTCCGGGTATCTATTTCGAGTCCCTGACCGCCTATCTCAACCGCGACTGGGCACCCCTGCGCGGCATGATCGCGGACGACGTCAAGTTCATCGACCTGCCGCTCAAGGAGGTCTATGACCTGTCCCGGGACATGGGTGAAGAGCGCAACCTGGCCGCGAGCAGCAGGATCGGCCCATTGCTGGACTCACTGAACCGGCTGGTCAGGCGGCTGAAGAATCCCCAGGCTGCGGTGCGCGCCGACCGCCCCGACCCCGATACGCAAAAGCGCCTGCGATCACTGGGCTACATTTCCGAGAGCCGACCGCCGCAGCGCCAAAGGCGCTACACGGAGAAGGACGACCTGAAGACCCTGCTGCCGCTGCAAAGCAGACTGCTCGACGGCGTCGCCCGGTTTCAGCAGGGGGATTATGCCGGCGCTGAAAAAACGCTGCGGCAGGTGATCGCCGCCAGCCCCAGCTTCATCCTGGCCTATACGCATCTCGCTTCCATGCACAAGGAGCGGGGAAAGCCCCGGGCGGCCGTCCAGGCCCTGGAGCAGGGGCTGAAGGACAATCCCGGCAACCTCCTGCTGCTGGCCAAGCTGGGGATCGTCCTCGCCGACAGCGGCGAATGGCGGCGGGCCATCCCGATCCTCGAGCAGTGCGTCCGCCGGGAGGACATCGATCCGGAAAAATTCAATTTTCTCGGCATCGCCCATTTCCAGGGCGGGGAACTGGACAAGGCGCTGCAAAACTACGCCCGCGCCCTGGAACTGGACCGCAACAACGCGGCCGTGTACAGCAACATCGGCGGAGTGCACCTGGCGCGATTCTCAAGTAAACGCCAGGCGGAAGACCTGCAAGCGGCCGAGCGCAATTTCAGGAAAGCCCTGGAGATCGACCCCAGGCTTTTTTCCGCCTGGAACGGCATGGCGATCGCATGCAAGAAATCCGGCCGCATTCCCGAGGCCATCGGCCATTGGCAGAAGGCGCTGGCCGTCAAGCCCGATTTCGACCTGGCGCTGATCAACCTGGGCATCACGCTGCTCGAGGAAGGGCGGGCCGGCGAGGCCCTGGAGCGTTTCCTGGAATACCGCGAAAAATTCGCCCACAAGCTCCCGGACGGCGAAAAGCAGCGCGTCGAGCGCCTGATCGCCGAAGCCAGCTCCAAGCTCGCATCCCCCGAGAGGAAACCAAGTGAACGTATCGTCCAATGATAGGAATCCCCTCGGGTGCCACATGGCGGATCGCGACCTGAGGAATGAGACCGGCTTTCGCAATAATCTGCGAAATAGCGCGAACCTTAGCGCTCACGAATGCCCCCGGAGGTGAAAACCCCTTCAAATTCGATGCTCTGATCTGGCATCCTTCATGCTTTCAAAATGTGAAAGCCAAAAGGAGGTTACAATGAAAAAACTTGCTTGGGTTATTTTGGCGTTGTTCGCGATCGCCGGCACGATGTTCGCCCTTGCTGCAGGTGAAAACGATGAAGCCACCGCCCAGCCGCTCACGCGTCCTGAAGTGCTTCAGCGCTTCGGCTTCGTCGACGAGGACGGTGACGGCATCAACGACCTGGCCCGGGATTCCGACAATGACGGCATTCCCAACTGCCTGGACCCCGACTGGGTGCGCCCGCGCGACGGGAAAGGCTTCCAGTCAAGGTACGGCTACCACCACCAGAACGTCAACAAGCAGGGCGGCGGGCCGTTCAATTACAATTACAATTATACCTGGAACAGCAACTGGGCCAATAACGGCAATCCAAATTTCTGCAATCAGACGGATCCGAACGTCACACCGAACCGCAATCGGAGATCCAACCGCAAGCACTGATGCGCGGCCAACCGACAAGACCTGCGGTCACGGGGAGAGCGCGGCTCTCCCTGTGGCTCGTTTTCTTTCTCTGGGGACTGAGCATCGCCGCCGAGAGCAAGCTCACCCTTTCACCCTACCTGGACCTCAGCTATTCGGATAACATTTTCTGGGACATGACACGCGTGGGCGACGCGACAATTTCCCCGGGGCTGGGGCTCGACCTGAAAGCGGGCTCCTGCAATTTTTTCCTGGACGCCGATGGCAAGGTCTATCAAACCAACAATTATCTGAATTCCTCCATGGTCTCAGGCGGCTTCAGCCTGTTCAGAGTGTTTTCTCCGCGCACCTCCCTTTACATCATGCCGGACATCAGCCTGATCCGTTTTCAGGGCAGCCTGTCCTACCTGGATTCGACCGCCCCGGGCATGGTCATCGGCATCAAGCACGCCCTGTCCGATCACGTGTACGGCCGCATCGTCCTCGGCGTGCGTCACAGCAATTACCTCAACGAGGATTCCTACGACCGGATCCGGCTGGCATCCTCGCTGGAGCTGAGCGCCTTCTTCAAATCGCAGACGACGGTGCGCCTCACCCTGGGAATGAATTACCTCATCTTTCCCCACATCGTCACCCAGGTCCCTGCCGCGACCTTCAATGCCGCCGAGGATGTTCCCGCGGGCGCTGCAGCGAACTCTGATCCCGGCACCCGCCGCGGCAAGCCCGCGCCGCCCACCCCCCCATCCCCGCCCCAGCCGCCGACGCCCCCGACCCCGCCGTCACCTTCCGATCCTCCCGCCCCGCTGCCGGAAACGGAAACCGTGCCTGTCTCAACGGTCATTGACCTGGCCATCCCCCAGCCCTATGTCGTCGTGCGCATCGCCCAGGGGCTGGGATTCAAGACCGGCATCGTCGCCGAGTTCATGGTCCGCAAGAACCAGGCCCTGCTGCAGGGAATGCAGGCCATCGGCGCCTCCGAATGGACGCTGGAGCAAACGGATGAGGATTTCTTCTGGCAGGGAACGCGATTTTCCGTCGCTGTCAAGACGGAATCCATCCTGGGCGTGGAAGTGGCCCTGGACCTCTCCTTTTCCAGCAAGCAGTACCAGGGGATCGAAGCCCTGGACCTCGACGGCGTCCCGATCCAGCCGCTGGTATTCCGCTCCGACACCCTGGCGCAGGCCAATCTGCGCATTTCCCGGAGATTCGGCTCCCTCGGCCTGTTCGTCGCCGGCAGCTACCGGGAAAACCGATCCAATGATTTGTATTTCCAGTACGATTTCTTTACAATCTCAGGAGGGGTGGATCTTTCCATCTGAGAGCCCATGTTCAGAAGCAGTTTTTTTCTCGCCGCCGTGCTTTTGCTGGCTTCGTCGCTCAGGCCCCAGCAACCCGGCTTTCATTTTTTCGACCCCAAGAGCCTGGTCGAAATCCAGGGCACGGTGCAGCGCATCGATCTCGAGGAGACATACGGCAAGAGATCCCGCTTCCTCGTACTGACGGTCATGAGCGCGGACCGCGTCCCGTACCGGGTGGAGATCTGCCCGCAATGGTTCCTTGAGAACGACATCGCCGTGGGCATGAAGATCCGCATTCACGGCTCCTTGCTGGCTGAAACCGGCGAGAACGCCTACCTGATCGCCCAGGAGATCTCGCTGCAGGGAGAGCGCATCGCCCTGCGCGACCGCCGCGGCTTTCCCCTGTGGAGCCGGCAGGGCAGCATGGAAGGCGGCGGCAGCAGGAAAGGACCCGGGAGACGCGGCAAAAGGTGAAAGTCAGTGCCAGGTATGTCGCCGTCGTTGTCGCACTCAGCCTGGCCAGCATCGCCCTTTTTTATTTCCTGAACCTGAGCAACCGCCGGGCGGTGGAGGCCAAGGCCATGGACCTGGCGATCTCGGAGGGCCAGACCATCGAGAAGGTGCTGGGCAAGGCGGCGGCCGGGCTGCTGGACCGGGGCGATGGCCCCCTGATCCGCTTCATGGACGAGATCTTCGCGAACGACCAGGTCATTTACGTGGCGCTCAAGCGCTCGGGACGCCTGCTGCACGCTGCGTCCAAATTCGAGGGCTACCTGCCCCTGGGCAGCGAGCCCCTGCCCGTCAGGACCTTCAGCTCTCCCCTGGGCGAGATCATCGAGGTGAATGCAGCGTTGCGGGACCGTTCCGGCCTGGACTACAGTGCGCATATCGGTTATTTTTTTTCGGCCATCGAGGAGATCCGGCGGGCCGCCCAGAGGAGCCTGCTGCTGCTGACGCTGCTGCAGGCGGCCATTGTTCTCGTGCTGGTTGGTTTTCTTTACAGCTTCAACCGGCAAATGGGGCGCAAGGAGATCGAGATCCAGAAGGAGAAAGAGGAAAAGGAAAAGCTCCAGGAGATCTCATTGGTCACGGCGGGGATCAACCACGAGATACGCAACCCGCTCCACTCCCTGTACCTGAGCTATCAGATGCTGGAGCCCCGGCTCGATCCCCGCGATACCGATGCCGCATTCCACAGCCTCGCCCTCAAGCGGGAGATCAAGCGCATCCAGGACATCATCGAGCGCTTCTCCACCCTCACCCACACCCTGCCCGTGCGGAAGCAGCCCATCGACCTGGCGCATTTTTTTTTCGAGCGTCAGTCCGCCTGGGCGGCGCAGGAGAAGGGAGCGCGCATCACCGTCGAACTGGAGGCGGGGGCCCGCCTGGTCAGCGATCGGGAGCTGCTGGCGCAGGTCATGGACAACATCGTGCGCAACGCGGTCGAGGCCGGCGCCGGCAGCGTCGCCATCCGTCTTTTCACCCGCAAGGGAACTGTGCACATCTCTTTCCGGGACGACGGCCAGGGGATAAAAGCGGAGCAGCTGAAATTCATTTTTGATCCTTTCGTCTCCTTCAAATCCAAGGGCAGCGGCATCGGGCTGGCCCTGGCCAGAAAGATCGTCATGCAGCTTGGCGGCACCATCGAGGCGGCGAGCGTAGAAGGCCAGGGCACCGAGTTCAGGATCCATTTATGATACAATACCCGCATGCCTAGCAACCGCCAGCTGTTGATCATCGAAGATGAGGCAGGGGCGGCCCGTGCCCTGGAAAAGTTCTTCCAGCAGAAGGGATTCGCCGTTCATGCCGCCGCAAGCGGCGAAGAGGGTCTTGACTCTTTTCGCGCGCGGACAGCCGATGCCGTGCTGCTCGACTTCAAGCTGCCGGGCATGGACGGGGAACAGGTTTTCCTGAAGATGAAGGAAATGCAGCCTCTCGTCCCGGTCATCATCATGACCGCGTTCGGCGAAATCGACCGGGCGGTGCGCTTGCTCAAGGCGGGGGCATTCCATTACATCACCAAGCCGTTCGAGCTGGATGTCCTGCTGCACCTGGTCGAGGAGGCGACAGGCAAATCGGCCCTGGCCAGGGAGAATGTTCGCCTGCAGGAAAAGCTGCAGGGCCGGTACTCGTTCGCCAATTTCATCTATCGCTCGGAGATCATGGCCGAAACGGTGAACCTGGCGATGCGCGTGGCCGATTCGGAGGCCACCGTGCTGATCGGGGGCGAAAGCGGCACCGGCAAGGAAGTGCTGGCCAATATCATCCATTACGCCTCGCCCAGGAAGAACGGTCCGTTCGTCAAGGTCAACCTGGCGGCCTTGCCGGCCACGCTCATTGAAGCCGAACTGTTCGGGCATGAGCGCGGCGCCTTCACCGGTGCCGAAAAAAGCCGCGCCGGCAGGTTCGAGGAAGCCGACGGTGGCACGATATTCCTCGACGAGATCGGCGACCTGCCCTTGGAAACGCAGATCAAGCTGCTGCGCGTCATTCAGGAACGGGAGATCGTCCGCCTGGGTGCCAACAAGCCCATAGCGATCGACATCCGCCTCATCTCCGCCACCCACCGCGACCTGGCCGCGGAGGTGCGTCGGCATGCCTTCCGTGAGGACCTCTTTTTCCGCATCAACATCATCACCATCCCCATGCCGCCGTTGCGCCAGCGCCGGGAAGACATCCCGTTCCTGGCCGGGCATTTCCTGAAAAAATTCTCGGACCGCGAAAAAAAGCCTCTGCGCACCCTCGACCGAAAAGCGCTGAATTCGCTGGTGCGCCATGATTTCCCGGGGAATGTCCGTGAGCTCGAGAACATCATCGAGCGGGCGGTGATCCTGGCCAGGCAGGAAGTGATCGGCGAAGAGGATCTGCCACTTCTGTCCGGGCGGGGCGGGCCGGCGGTGGACCTCGCCGCCGCGGATCTGCCGCTCCCGGAGAAAGTACGCGAGTTCGAGAGAGCCCTGATCCGCGCTGCCCTGGAAAAGAACCGCTACGTCGGAACGAAAGCGGCCAAGGCCCTCGGCATATCAGAATCGACCTTGCGCTACAAGATGGAGAGCCTGGGGATCAAGCCTTCCTGATCCGCGGGTCACTTCGTCGCGTCGAAGCCCAGCAGGTTGACCTTCTCGTACCAGACGACCAGGCTGGCCAGGGCGGCGTAGAGCATCACCACGGTCGCCGACTTGATCACGATCTTGTACCACAGCTTGTCCAGGTGCTCGACGAAGAGCACCTGCAGGCCGCGCATGACGATGTAGCAGGCAATGGCAAAAAGCGTGTAGTTCATCGGGCCTCCCTGGGATTCATTGTTTCGCCGCGCCCCGGGGCTCCGGTTCGCGGACCAGGACCAGCTTGACGATCTGCGAACGCGAGAGGAAACGCATGGGCGGCCCCCAGGTACCGGTCCCCGGGGAAGTGTGGATATGGGAGCTCCCCAGCCGGTAGAGCCCGGCCGGGTATTCGTAGGTCAGCCACACCAGGATGTCCATGGGCGGGATCTGACCGGCGTGGGTGTGCCCGGATAGCTGCAGGCCGATCCCCCGTTCCACCGCCGCGGCGAAACCGGTCGGCCGGTGGTAGAGGAGCACCTTGGGCAGCCCTGCAGGCAGCCCGCGCAGCGCCATGTCCAGGTCGGGGCCGGGCATTTTGAAGCGCCGCGCCGTATCCTCTTCCAGGCCGACGATGGCCAGCCGGCCGTCCACAACGGTTGACCCGTTGCGCAGCACCCGCCAGCCGCTGCGCCGCGCCAGCTCCATGAACTTGTCGACCCCGACATAGAACTCGTGGTTGCCGGTGACCGCCACCACCCCGTGCCGGGCCCGCAGCCCGGCCAGCGCCTGGCAGAACCTCTCCTCGCGGCAGATATCGCCGTCGAGCGTGTCGCCGGTGACGCAGACCAGGTCGGGATCCAATCCGTTCGACCGCTTCACGATGCGCCGCAGCCTTTTCAGCGAGGTCAGGTTGCCCAGGTGCAGGTCCGACAGCTGGACGATGGCAAAGCCGTCCATTTCCGGGGCCAGGCCCGCCATGGGGACGCGCAGCTCGCGGACGACGGGGCCCAGCGCCGCGTTGGCGATGGAGAAGGCGCTGACCAGGAGGACGATCGCCAATGCCGCCAGCACCAGCAGCCGGCGCTGCTGCGGGAACAGCAGCGACAGGATCATCTCGAGCAGGAAGAAAGCCAGGCCGATGGCGATGATCCCCAGCCAGACCGAGCCGGCATACAGCAAGGGGGTCACCGGGGCCAGGCGGCTGAGGAGTTCGCCGGCCAGGAAGGCCAGTGCTCCGGCCAGCAGCAGCAGCTTGAGCGCCGTGCGCTGCCCCGGCGAAAGGCTGAGCCCGACGGCCAGCCGCCAGTAGATGAAGCCGTGCATGCCGGCGTAGACGGTCATGACGATGACGATGAACAGGACAAAATACATCTTAGGCATGCTGCTCCTTTTCGCGTTTGCTCACGAACCGGCCGCCCGCGCCCTGCGGGCAGGGGGCGGCGATGCGTCGCCGTGGTCCGGGCATCACAGTTCCGGGAAAACTTCCCGCAGGATCTTCAGCGATTCCGGGAACAGGCCGTCCAGCGGGATGCTTTCCCAGCGGGCTTCGCCGACCCGCCACCCGCCCTCGCGGCGCAGGCGGCAGGCAACGCGGTAATTCTCGCCGTCGAAGCCGACCGCCTTGCGCAGGGCCGACGCCACGCCGCTGTAAAGCGAAACATCGAATTCCACCGCGGCGCTTCCGTCCCCGTCCATGGCGATGCGCGTCGCCAGCAGCTTGGTCTTGATGCCGCGGTAGCGGCGAAAATATTCGTCGGCCATGGCCCGGGTCTGCTCGCGGTCGCGCCCGGCGAAATCGCGGTAATCCGCGCTCAGGAGGGCGATCAGCCCCGCCGTGTCTTTTTTCTCCACCCGCGCCGCCATGTCGGCGATCACCCCGGCGACGATGTCCTTTTCGCTCCTGCCCCGGCAGGAACCGCCCAGGGCGGCGAGGAAGATCAGGCCGGCCAGTGCTGCGTTCATTCCCCGCGTCATGGGCGAAAGGGACGAAAGGCGCGCTGCAGCCTGCCGCTCATGTTTTGTTCAAGGCCTGGTCCAGGTCCTTGATGATGTCATCGGCATGCTCGCCGCCGACGCAGAGGCGGACCATCGTGGCCGGGATGCCGGCCAGGCGCCGGCCTTCCTCGCCCTGCTGCGAGTGGGTGGAGATGGCCGGGATAGTGGCCACGGACTTGATGCGCCCCAGGTCGGTGGCGCGAAAAATGCGCTGCAGGGCGTCGAAGAAGCGCCTCGCGTCCGCGGCGCCGCCGCGGACCGTGAATGACAGCAGGTGCCCGAAGAGCGGCCGCTCGCTGTCGACCAGGCGCATGTAGCGCGAGGCCAGGCCGTGCAGCGGATGGTCCTTGAGGCCCAGGTAGTCGACCGTTTCCACCTTGGGGTGGCCGGCGAGGAACCCGGCCACGGCCATGGTATTGCGCGAGAACCATTCCACCTTGATGCGCAGGGTGCGGACCTCGTTGAGAAAAAAGTAGGCCGAGAACGGGGACATGCAGGGGCCGGAGTCCCGCCCGGGCCACAGCTTCAGCCAGGTGGCGTAGTCCTCCCTGGCCTCGGGGGCCAGGTGCCTGCTGGTCAGGCCGTGGCGGGCGATGACCGCCCCGCCGATGGCGGCGCCGCCGCTGCCGATGGTCTTGGTCAGGGAATGCACGACCACGTCGGCCCCGTGCTGCAGCGGGCGCATCAGGGCCGGGGTGGCAATGGTGCTGTCAACGATCAGCGGGATCTGGAAACGGTGGGCCAGCTTGGCCAGGGCCTCCAGGTCGGAGCAGGCCTGCTGCGGGTTGGAGGGCATCTCGGTGTAAAGGAAGCGCGTCCTCTCGTCGACCAGCCGTTCCCATTCGGCATTCTCCCAGGGCTTGGCCACCCAGCGCACCATGGCGCCGCGCTCCTTCATGCGCACGTTGAACAACTGGAAGGTGCCGCCATAGACCTGGGCCGATGAGACGAAGTTGACCTCGTGCCCGCCGCTCTCGGGAAGGGCCAGCAGCGGCTCCACCGCCTGCTTGATCGCGGCCATGCCCGAGGATGTGCAGAACGCCGAGGCGTCGAACGGGCAGCCGTAGGCCTCGAGCAGCGACAGGGTATCCTCGAGAAAGGAATTCGTCGGGTTGATGATGCGCGAATAGCACCAGGTGGGGATCTGGTAGGCCAGCCCGGCCTCCATCTCGTCGCTGTCACGGTAGCCTTGCGAGGTGGAGGGGAAAATGGGCTCGATGATGCCTCCCTGCCCCTGGGCGAAGGCCTCCGCGACCGAGTACATGCCATGCACGGCGATGGTGTCGAAATGCGCCTTGCGTATCTCCGCCCGCTGCTCCTTTCTCCTGGCCAGGTACTCGCGGCCCTGCTGGACGTACCGTTCCACTCCCGGCGATCCCGCTTTGCTCATGTTCATCTCCCGTCAACGATGTGCGGCCAGGACCGGGCTGCGCCGGCCTTGGACGCCGGCGCCGGAGACCCTGCCTTGCTTTCGGGCTGGCCGCCGCTGTGTTCATTAACATAGCGGATCGCGAAAGTCAAACCGCTGAGGCGCCGGCCCGTATTGACAGCGCCCGCGAATAGTTTTACATTGAAGCCCGATCAAGCCGGCCCGTTGCCGGCGCGGCGACGCCCGCCGCCCGAGAGGACCATGGCAACCGCGATCCGTTTTTATTCGACCAACCGCCGCGCCCCCGCCGTCGGCTTTCGCGAGGCCCTGCTGAAAGGCCTGGCCCCCGACAAGGGCCTGTACATGCCCGAGCGCATTCCCCGGCTCAGCGCCGCGGAGATCGCCGCCCTGGCCGGCATGGACTATGCGGCGATCGCCGACCTGGTCTGCGGCAAATTCCTGCGCGGCCAGATCCCTGAATCCGACCTGGCGGCGCTGGCCAGGGACGCCTACGATTTCCCGGTGCCGCTGGAGCCGGCGGGCGACCGCTGCCATGTCATGCGCCTGGACCAGGGGCCGACCGCTTCCTTCAAGGATTTCGCCGCGCGGATGATGGGGCGGCTGATCAATTACTACCTGCTCCAGGGGAATGAGAGGCTGCTCATCCTGACCGCCACCTCCGGCGACACGGGCAGCGCCATCGCCAATGCCTTCTTTGGGCTGAAGCGCATCCAGGTTCTGGTCCTGTTCCCGGACAAGGAAGTGACGGCGCGCCAGCGCAAGCAGATGACCACGCTGGGCGGCAACGTGAGCATCCTCGCCGTGGACGGCAAGTTCGACCACTGCCAGGCCCTGGTCAAGGAGGCGTTCTCCGACCCGGAGCTGGCCCACATGCGCCTGTCCTCGGCCAACTCCATCAACATCGGCCGCCTGCTGCCGCAGATCGTCTATTATTTCTATGCCCATTCGCGGCTGCGCCGCCGGCCCGACGAGCCGGTGGTCTTTTCCGTGCCCTCAGGGAACTTCGGCGACATGATGGGCGGCGTTCTCGCCGTGCGCATGGGCCTGCCGGTCCGGCGCCTGGTCATCGCCACCAATGAGAACGATGAATTTCCCGGGTTCGTGGCCAGCGGCGATTATCGGCCGATCGCGCCTTCGCGCAACTGCATCTCCAGCGCCATGAACGTGGGCCATCCCAGCAACCTGGCCAGGCTGATCGACCTTTACGGCGGCAGCATGGATGAAAAAGGCCATCTCGGCCGCAGCCCCGACATGGAACGGCTGCGCCGGGACATCTTCGCCGTGAGCATCACGGAAGCCGAAACCCGCCAGGCCATCCGCAGCGCCTATGAACGGCTCGGGCTGCTGCTCGAGCCGCACGGCGCCGTCGGCTGGGCCGGCCTGCAAAAATACCTGCAGGAGGAGCCGGCCCCCGGGCAGCTGTGCGTGTCGCTGGAAACGGCGCACCCGGCGAAGTTTCCCGAGGAGATCCGCTCCATCCTCGGTTTCGACCCGCCGCTGCCTCCCAGCCTTGAGGGCCTCGAGGCCAGGGAGGAGTCCTTCGCGACCCTGGCCAGCGACTATCCCGCCTTCAAGGAATTCCTGCAAAAGAAATATTCCTGAGCGCACGGGCCATCGAGGAGCACATGAAGACCATCATCATCCTGGCCGACGGCATGGCCGACTACCCCATCGAGGCGCTGGGAGGAAAGACGCCGCTCATGGCCGCGCGCACCCCGGCCATCGACAGCCTCTGCTCGAGGAGCCGCTGCGGGCTCCTGGTCACCGTCCCCGCTGACATGCCCCCGGGCAGCGAGATCGCCAACCTGGCCGTCCTGGGCTATGACGTGCACCGGGTGTTCCAGGGCCGCGGCGTGCTGGAGGCGGCCAGCATGGGCGTCGACATCGCGGGCAACGACCTGGCCATGCGCTGCAACCTCATCTGCATCGAACAGGGAAGGATCAAGAACCATTCGGCCGGCCACATCAGCAGCGAGGAATCGCTGCAGCTCATCCGCGCCTTGAACGAATCCCTGGCCGGCCCCGCCATCCGCTTTCATCCCGGGGTCAGCTACCGCCACCTGCTGGTGATACGCGACGGAGCGAACGACTTCACCTGTACGCCGCCCCACGACGTGCCCGGGGCGGAATTCGCCACGGTCCTGCCCCGTGCCCGGGGCGAGGACAGCCCCACGGCCCGGCAACTGACCGACCTGATCATCCGTTCGCAGGCCATCCTCGGCGCCCATCCGCTGAACCGTCTGCGCCTGGCGCAGGGCCGGGACCCCGGCAATTCCATCTGGCCGTGGTCCCCAGGCCACCGGCCGCAGATGAAGACCTACCGTGAATTGTACGGCCTCAGCGGCGCCGTCATTTCCGCCGTCGACCTGATCTTCGGCATCGGCGTCTACGCCGGCCTGGAGCCGATCCACGTCCCGGGCGCCACCGGCCTGTACGATACGAACTACGAGGGCAAGGCGCAGGCGGCCTGCGAGGCGCTGCGCCGGCTGGACTTCGTTTTCCTGCATGTCGAAGCCAGCGACGAAGCCGGCCACGAGGGCGACGCCGCACTGAAGGTGCGCACCATCGAGGCGCTCGACCAGCGGCTGGTCAAGCCCATCATGGCCTGCACGGCGGCCATGGCGGAACCGGTCGCCATCGCCCTTCTCCCCGACCATGCGACGCCGTGCGCCGTGCGCACGCATACCCGCGACGCTGTCCCGTTCCTGATCCATCATCCCGGGACAACGCCGGACGGCATCGCGGAGTTCGACGAGGAGACCTGCCGCCGGGGCAGCTACGGCTTGCTGCAGGGCGATGAATTCATCCGGGCCCTGCTGGCAGCGCCGGAGCGAACCCCGGATGCCAACGACGGTGGCGGCAAAGAGAATTCAGTGAAATAACGTTCATGTTCCAGCGCTGCCTGACACGGCCATCGGCGCCGCCACGGCGTGGCCGCGCAAGTTGAAAAACAGCGCCGCTTTCGCTTAAAATGGAGCATGACCCTCCTGGATTGGCTGATCATCGCCGCGACGATCGTCCTGGTCCTCTGCGTGGGCTTCCGGCTCAGCCGCCGCCAGCGCGATGAGGTCGACTACTTCCTGGGCGGGCGCCGCATCCGCTCCTGGCCCGTCGGGCTGTCGCTGCTGGCCAACCAGGTCAGCGCCATCAGCCTGGTCGGCGCCCCGGCCTTCATTGCCGTGAAGGCGGGCGGCGGCCTGCGCTGGCTGCAATACGAACTGGCCGTTCCCCTGGCCATGGCCGCGATCATCGTCTTTCTTTTGCCGCTTTACCGGGGCTCCGGCTCCATTTCCATCTATCACTACCTGGAGGAGCGCTTCGGGCCGCGCCTGCGCCTGCTGGTCACGCTGGTCTTCCTGCTCAGTCGCGCCCTCGGTTCCGGCGTCATCCTGCTGGCCACGGCCTACGTGACCGCCGTCTGTCTAGATATTTCGCTGCTGTGGGCCCTGGCGGCCATCGCACTGGTCACCCTGGCCTACACCACCATGGGCGGCATCACGGCCGACATTTACACCGATATCCTGCAGTTGGCCATCCTGTGGGCTTCGGCGCTAGTTTGCATCATCATTCTCGTGCGCCTGCTGGGCGGCGTTCCCGGCCCCCTCGTTGCGAGCGGGCCCGGCCGCTACTCCGTCATCGTCACCGCCGGCAGTGCGGGAAGCACTTTCTCTTTCTGGCCCATGCTGCTGGGAGGGTTTTTTCTTTACATCTCCTACTACGGCTGCGACCAAAGCCAGGCCCAGCGCCTGTTGACCACCGCCGACCAGGGCCAGGCCCGGCAAGCCCTGCTCATCAACGGCATGCTGCGCTTTCCCATCGTCGCCACGTATTGCTTCATCGGCTACCTGCTGATCCCCTTCCTAGCCGCCCAGCCATCCTTCGCCGCGCAGATCGCCGGCCTGCCGCCCGATTACATCATGCCCCACTTCTTTCGCCGCTTCCTGCCCGCGGGATTCCTGGGATTCGTGATCGCCGGCGTCTTCGCCGCTTCTCTTTCCAGCCTGGACTCGGCCCTCAATTCCCTCAGCGCCGTCTCCTGGAACGACGTGCTGCTGAAACTGAGGCCGGGATTGACCGGCCTGCGGCAGAATAAAAAGCTGCTTGTTTCCAGGCTGCTGACCATTTTCTGGGGGACGACGGCATTCCTGGCCGCGCTGGCCATGGTCGATTCGGGGGAAACGGTCATCGAGATCGTCAACAAGATCGGCTCCGCTTTTTACGGGCCGATCGCCGCGGTTTTCATGATCGGGACCCTGGCTCCGCGCGTGAGGGAAAACGCGGCGATCGCCGGCCTGCTCTCCGGTTTCTGTGCCAATGTCTACTTGTGGGCATTTCAATCTGCCACCGTCTCCTGGCTGTGGTGGAACGTGGTTGGCTTCGTCTTCGCCGCGGCGGTGTGCCTGGCGCTGGACCGCGCGGGCAGGGACGGGGCAAACCAGGTCAAGGCACACGGTTCCTGTTCGGTACAAGATCGCCGGGCGGTTCGACTTCTGGTCGCCTGGTTCGCCGCGCTCCTGCTCCTGCTTCTGGCCCTGAACCAGGTCTTGAACTGACCGACCGATATTTGTTTTTAAATTGTGATGAAATCGATGTTTCACGGGTCGTGACAATGGACGCGACCACGATGACCGGCACGATCACTCGCGGATCGTTCGCTTAAATCAGTATCCCCTCGGTCCAGCCGAGCCTGACCAGATCGATCCTTGCCGGGTCGGCCGTGCCCAGGCGGTGGCGGGTGTCGGCCAGCCCGATGTGCTTGGGCGGCGGGTTGATCGGCCGGTCGGCGCCGAAATATTCGCGGCGCCTGGCCTGGATGATGCGCGCGCCGGTGGCGTCCACGGCCACCGGGTCCAGGCCTGCCAGCAGGCCGCAGTAGCGCCAGACGTAGGCCGGGTTGAAGCTGTGCGGCCCCACGCTGTGGAACTGCGGCGTGAGCATGACCAGGATGTTCAGCCGCGTCTTGCCCTTGACCCCGGGCAGCTGCCAGAGCGCGGCCAGGTCGGCGCAGGAATCGGGGTGATAGCGCGGGGGATCAGGGACGAACATGATGTAATTTTTCAGCAGGGTGCCCAGCCCCGACCAGTCATGGGTGCGCATGGGCCGCACGTTGACCAGGGCGGTGGCCTTCATGAACACCGGGTCGTTCAGCACGCCGCGATCGCGCACGCTGATGTTCTCCGCCTTGACCCCGGCCCCCAGCACGCCGCGGCGGATCGCTTCTTCCAGCTCGGGCGGCGTGGGCAGGCTCCGCCAGACATTGGTCTTGATGCCGACGATATCGGAGGGCTTGATGATCCGCTTCCAGGCCGCCGCGGCATCCGTTTCACCGAAAAGCGTCTTCAGCGAATCATCCAGCATCCGTTGCAGGACGATGGCGTTGACGGCGCCGCTCTCATCCAGGACGTCCTTGTCGCGGATGAGCACGACCCGGGTCTTGGGCGCGGTTTGGGCGCCCTGTTTTTCAGGAAATGCCAGCGCCAGCGTGCCTGCGGCCAGCGCCGTCGCGCTGTCCCTGAAGAATTCCCGGCGGCTGATCGTCTTTTTTTTCATGGCTTCCTCCGCGTCATCCTCCAATTTTTTCAAAGGCCGCAATTTTATTTCGGACGGCGGCGAGCAGCTGCCCGCAAGGCGCGGCCCCGCCGCCATGCCAAACGGCGGCGATGCAGGATCCTTCCAGCCCGGCGGCGAGATACTTGCCGTCAGCCAGCTTGAGCGCCGCTTCACCGTCGGCCGGCAGGCGCAAATTGGCTCTGAGGCTGGCGAAGGCTCGTTCGGCGGCGACCCGGTCTGGATACAGCACCAGCAGCACGACCGGACGCTCCGCGCCCTGGTCGTACCTGGCCAGAAGCGCCTGGGTCTCCGGGCCGATGCCCAGGATGTTATCGGCCGCAAGAAAAACATACGTGTTCTGCCAGGCAGGGTGGCGGAAATAACGGATGCTGGCGCCGATCAATCCGTTTTCCGGAAGGAGCGCTAACGCCGCTGGCCTTTCCCCTGCCCGAGGAAGACGCTGAGCCAACCGCCTTCCCAAGGCCATCAACGCCGTGCGCGTTTCCGGGGTCTCCGGGCTGCACAGCAGGGAAACATAGTAATTCCCCTGCCAGAAGCGCAGCAGGCCATCGAGGTATTCGGAGTCCCGCCCGATCTCTTGGTCAGGTTCTTCCTGGCTGTGGGCGAAAATTCCGAAGGCGCTTCCGGCATCATTCATTTCAAAGAGGTCAACCGTGATTTCCGGCCAACCTTGCCGGGTATAGCGGCGGGCAGCCAGTTTCCTGAAGCCGTACGAGATATAGAGCTCGCTGGCCCCGTCGATGTAGGCATAGAGGTCTTCGGGAGTATACGTCTCCGCAGCGGGTGCCAGCATCCAGCCGTGCACCTCCGCCGGGAACAGGTCCCTATCGTTTACTTCAGCCGTCATCATGGTCGGCAGCGCGCATGCCAGGAGCAGCCAGGAAGAGACTTTCACACAAGTAATATGTAACAATGATCTCCCAATGTCAACCCTGCCACCTCAGGTCTTTTTCAGCCTACCCATTCGTTTTCATCGTTCGACCGTCCATCGTCCGTCCGTACGCGATGCCGCTCGGCGATTGCCAAAGGCGCCCGCTTTTGCTAGAATCGGGCCATGATCTGCCCAGCCTGCGGCGCCGGCAATGGCGAGTCCGACCGTTTCTGCTCAACATGCCGCGCTCCCCTGCATGTCGCGCCTGAGAGCGGCGATCGCTCCGGTCCGCCGCTGAGCGGGCGGCCGGTCCTCGGCGGCCGGTTTCAGGTCATCCGCTCGCTGGGCAAAGGCGGCATGGGCGAGATCTTCCTGGCCCAGGACATGAAGCTGGAACGGAAAGTGGCCATCAAGAGCATCAGCGCCGCGGCCATCTGCGACCGCGACTCGAAGACCCGTTTCCTGCGCGAAGCCCAGGCGGCGTCGCGCCTGGACCATGCCAATATCTGCACCATCTACGAGATCGCCGAGGAGGATGGCCGGGAATTCATCGTCATGCAGTACATCGACGGCGTCACCCTCGACCAGCTGCTGAAGCTGAAGCCGCTCTCCCTGGAGCAGGTCGTGGACATCGCCCAGCAGATCGCCGACGGCATGGCCGCGGCCCAGGGCCGCCACATCGTGCACCGGGACATCAAACCCGGCAACATCATGATCGACCGCAACGGCCAGGTGAAGATCCTCGATTTCGGCCTGGCCAAGATCTGCGCCGGCCCGGGCCAGGGCGAAGGCGGCGCGGACCCGGACGCCACGGCCGATGCGGAGCGCCACGACCGCGACCTGACCGAAAAAGGCATCGTCCTGGGCACGGTCTCCTACATGTCCCCGGAGCAGGCCAAGGGGCTGAAGCTGGACGGCCGCAGCGACATTTTTTCGTATGGGCTGGTGCTGTACGAAATGCTCGAGAGCCGCAACCCCTTCTCGGACGACGAGAACATCGTCACCCTGTACAACATCCTGCATCGTGACGTCCAGTTCAACCGTCCCGCGCCGGAAGCCCTGAGGCGCATCGTCCGCCAATGCCTGCAGAAGGACCGCGGCCGCCGCTTCGGCGACTTTGACGAGATCCGCCGGGAGCTGGCGGCGCTGAAGGCCGAGATGGCGGCGGCGAAGCGGAGCCCTGCCGGCAAGGAGACCGAGATCATCGATGTCCGGGAGCAGAGCGAGCTGCTGCGCCTGTCCGATCGCCGGGGCCCGGCCAGCGACAGCGAGCGCCTCAGCGAGATGGTGCGCCGCCTGAAGAGCATGAAGGCATCCACCGAGGCGCTGCGGACGTCGGGCCGCCGCTGGCGGATCGCCATCGCCCTGCTGCTCCCGGCGGCGGCCGCCATCCTGTGGCTGCTCGTGCTGCGCCCCGGGGAGCCCGCGGGCGGCACGGCGAAGACGGGGCCCACGGCGGTCCGCGTCCTGCTCTATCCCTTCGAGAATCAGACCGCGGACGCACGCATCGGGGCAGAGATCGATTTTCTCATTCAGGAAGCGCTGAACCAGTCGCCGGGATGCGAAACGCTGCCAGCGGCGACGGTGCGCGAATTGGAAGGCGGCGGCGAGATCAGCGCCGGCCGATTGCCGGCCCTCGCTGAGAAATACGGCATCCGCTACGTCCTGCGCGGCAAGCTGAGCAGCGTGGCCGACAAGTTCAACATCGAAGCCAGCCTCGACCGCGTCGGCGAACGCGACGGCCATGCCCCTTTCTTCATCCCCGGAAAGGAGAAGGACTCGCTGCTCTCCGACCAGGTCGACAACCTGGCCCGGCGCGTGCGCATGTCGGTCGGAAACTCAGCCACAGGCGACGGCGAGCCGGCCAGGATCGCGGCCATGTACGGCGGCGATTGGCGGGCCTTCGACCTGTTCTTCCAGGGCATGGTTCAGTGGGACAAGAAGCAGTTCGGCAATGCGCGCCGCTTGCTGCTCAACGCCGACACGCTCGCCGGGGGCCTGCCCGCCGCCCGCTACCACCTGGCCCTGCTCGCCGATTACACGGGAGCGGCCGGCGAGGCGCAGGAGCACGTGCGCGCGCTCATCCCCCTGCTGCCGCGCTTCAGCCTGCCCCTGCGCCTGAAGGTCCAGGCGCTGAGGGCCAAGTTCGATTTCGATTTCCGGGAACAGGTCCGCTGCCTGCGCGAGCTGAAGGGCATGTTCCCCTTCAGCAAGGAACGGATCTTCGAGCTCGGCGAGGCCTATTTCCGCCATGGCGACGCCAAGCGCGCCATCCCCGAGTACGACGCCGCCCTGGCCCTGGACCGCAACTACGCCGCCGCCCTCAACCACCTGGGTTATTGCTATTCCTACCTCGGCCGCCACCAGCAGGCCATCGAATGCTTCGAGCGCTACCGCGACATCGACCGCACCGCCAACTCCTTCGACTCCCTCGGCGACGGCTATTTCTACCTGGGCGACTACACCCAGGCGGAAAACAGCAAGATCTATGCCGTCAGCCTGGACGACAGCATGGACTGGCCCTACCTGACCATCGCCGACATCAACATCCTGAGAGCCGATCTCGGCGAGGCCGGGAAGAGCCTGCAGAATTACCAGAAGCTCGCTTCCTATCCCAAGGCCCAGGCCGACGCCCTGGCCAAGAAGGCCTTCATGCGCTACCTGGAGGGCGATCATGCCGCCGCCCTGGAGCTGCTCGGCCAGGCCCTGCGCCGTCACGATTCCACTTCCATCAGCGAGCACAGCGCCGAAAGCCACTGGCTGGCCGGCCTCTGCCGGGTCGTCCAGGGCGACCTGCCGGGGGCGGCCCGGGAACTGCGCTGGCTGCAGGGCCTGCGCGACACCTATCACCTGACGGCCGACAACTTCGACGCCGCCCTGAAGTTCTGCCTGCACCTGGAAGCCCGCATCGCCGAGGCGGAGCAGCAGCCGGAAAAGGCGGACAAACTGTACCGCGAGCTGCTGGCCATGAAGACGCAGCTGTCCTTCTGGATCACGTACTTCAACTATCCGTTCTTTCTGAACGAGTACGCCGAATTCCTGCTGCGCCGCCATGACCTGGCCAACGCCGGCGCCGCCCTCGACCTTTGCCTGGCCTTCAATCCCGATTATCCCCCCGCCCTCTGGACCAAGGCCTCCCTGCTGAAAGCGCAGGGAAGCCGGGGCTACCTCGATGTCCTGCGGCATATTGCCGCCATTTACGGCCCGGGCGGCGAACGCAACCGCTGGCGGGACAGGCTGGCGGCGGAGCTCAGCAAGTAAAAGAATGATCCTTCGTGACGCGTGACGCGTAACGCGTGACGCGAAAGATAAAAAACGACATTCGCTGTCGGAAGTTAAAGAAATTCATAAATTTTCGGCGCCTTTGATCCAATCAGCAAAACGGAGAAAACAATACAGCGCGGGTTCTCAGCTGAGATTAGGTACTGGTAATTTTAACTAACATTCTTCCATGTCACGCGTTACGCGTCACGTGTCACGAGATCTTGATTTCAGTCCAGGCTGGGGATCCCGTACTTGCCCCACAGGTAATTCAAGCGATAGCGGCGTTCGATCTCCGGGCGGCGCAGCGGCGGCGCCAGGTTCTTCAGGAACCAGGCCGACTTGGCGTTCAGCTCGCCGTCGGCGCTGAAGCGGGCCAGCAGCTTCTCCTCGAGTGGCCCGGAAGCGGCCTCTTCTCCCCGCTTGAGCCGTTGAAAACGCTCGCTGAGGTCGTCACGCAGGAACTCCAGGGCCGGCGGCAGGTTTTCCAGGAACGCTTCCAGCCCGGCGTGGGCATCGGCAGGTTCCGGGCGGGCGCGCCCGACATCCAGGGCAAGGAACGACCGGTGGCTTTTGCGCACCTCGTAGCTGAAGGCGGAAAAACGCCGCAGCGGTTTCCCGCGCCGGCGGTTGCGCTCCACGACCCGGTCCAGCGCATCGCGGATCACCGCGTCCGGGATGCCCTTCTCCCACCAGCGGTAGAGGACGTCAAAGTCGCGGCTGCCGATGAAGAAGCGGATGCCGTGGCGCCGGTCCAGGTACTGGATCATGCGGATGATGTAGTCGTAGTCGCCCCCGGCGCTCTCTCCAACGGTCACGCGCCCCTCTCCTTCAGCAGCTCGTGGATACGACGCAGGCCCTGGAAGATCAGGTCGGGCTCGAAGGCGTCGATGCCATGGACCCGGCCCTGGAAAAGACGCCCCAAGCCTCCCGTGGCCACGACCGTCGTCCCGCGGCCCAGAAGTTCCCGGTAGAGGTTGACCAGGTGCTGCAGGGCGCCCACGGTTCCGTAGAAGACGCCGGCACGGATGCAGTCGGCGGTGCGGGTACCTAGCGGTGAAGCGGGGATGGAGAATCTGATCTTTTTCAGCTTTGCCGTTTTCTCGGCCAGGCCCTGGATGGCGATGCCGATGCCGGGCAGGATGCAGCCGCCGCAATATTCCCCCCGAAAATTCACCAGGTCGAAAGTGATGGCCGTCCCCGAGTCGATGACGACCAGCGGCGGCCGGAAAAGGGCCAGCGCCCCGGCGCAATCGGCGATGCGGTCGGCTCCGAGCTCGGAGGGCCGGTCGATCTTCAGGGGGATGCCGGTCGGCGTGCGCGGGCCCAGAAAAACCGGCCTCAGGCCGCAGGCGCGGCGGATGGCGGTCCCCAGCGGGCGGTCCAGGCGCGGCACCACCGAGGAGACGATGGCTGCGGTCACCCGGCGCGCCTGGGAGGCGGGCAGCAAGGCGGAGAATTGCCGCGTCGACCAGGCGCGTGGGGTCGGCACGCGGCTGCGGAAGGCGATGGCCCCGGCGTCGAAAACGGCGGCGGCGGCCGTGGTGTTGCCGACGTCAATGGTCAAGAGCATGGATATCCTTCCTGCTCAATGACCGCAGGCTGATCTTGTCCCGGGCCAGGAAATAGAGGCCAAGGAGGAAAGGCGGTAGAATGGAAATGGCGTGCAGCACGAAGGCGTAGGACAGCGCTGGACCCTTCGGCACCAGGAATAGCCCCAGCGCCAGCTGGCATAGATAGTGAAAGGTGCCGATGTAGCCCGGTGAGGACGGAACGACCACGCTGACGGTCGTGATCACCAGGGCCACCAGGGCGGCGCTCCAGGGCAGGCGGTAGCGGGCGACGAAGCCAAAGGCGAAGAACAGCAGCTGGTAGGTCAGGGCGTAAGAAGCCCAGATCAGCAGGGAGAGGGCGGCGACGGCGGCATAATGGCCCCGGCGCTGCAGCGGCGAGACCCCGCCGATGAACTGTTCCAGGCCGCCGCGGACGCGGGCGGCGACCGTCCCCGGAAGAAAGCGCAGCAGCCGCTCGCAGGCCGCCAGGGACCGCTGCTTGAACTTTTTCAGCAGCAGCAGCACGAAGCTCAGCGCCGCGACCAGGGCCAGCATGAGCGCCCCGCTATGCCGCACCCAGGCCGGGAAGGGAAAGACCAGCAGGGCCAGCCCCAGCAGCAGCAGCAGCGAGAGCACGTCGATGAGCCTCTCGACGACGATGGTGGCGAAGATCGAGCCGGGGGCGAGGCGGTTGCGCCTGGAACAATGCCAGGCGCGGGCGAATTCTCCCAAATGGGCCGGCATGAACGTGTTGGCCATGTAGCCGATGCTTAGCGAAGCGAAGAGGCAGCGTGCGCTCGCGCCGGCCACGGGCGCCAGCAGGAAACGCCAGCGCCAGCTGCGCAGCCACAGTCCCAGGACGACGGCGACCAAAACAGGCGGCAGGAAAAGGTAGTCGGCTTCCCCGAGCGCGTGCAGCATCTCGGCCGCATCCACCCGCCGCGTGGCCAGGTAGATGAAGACGGCGCTGACGGCGATGCCGGCGGCCGTCCTCCATTTCGAGGCATGTTCTCCTTTTCCCATCAGGGCTCCTGTATAACAAATCCACCGCCCAATGTCAAAGCGTGAATAATTGCTATTTTCTCCGCACTATGCTAAAAATGAAGCAATTCGCGCCGGGAAGCGGATCACTGGAGGAGGCGTGCCATGGAATTGTCCGCCTTTCAGATCAGCAAGATCGAGCTCATCGCCGAATACGAGTCGGCCGTCATGGAGTTGTACTGGGTCTACAGCGAAAAATTCCCCGAGCACAAGACCTTCTGGATCGACATGGCCGACGACGAGCGGCGGAACGTCGAGTGGATCCACTCGACCATCGAGCAGATCAAGGCCAACAAGATCGACTACAACCGCGACCGCTTCAACATCGAGGCCATCCGCATCTCCATGAACTTCATCAAGGAGCAGATCCGCGAGGCGCTGGACAGGACGGTCAGCCTGCAGACCGCCCTGGCCAACGCCGCCAGCATCGAGGATTCCATGGCCAAAAAGAAGTTCTTCGAGATCATCAAGGACGACAACCAGGAATCGCGCCTGCTGTACCAGAGGTTCGCCGCCGAGAACCAGAAGCATCGCGATAAGCTCAACCAGTTCCGGCAGCGGTTCAAGTAAGGTCCCGGCGGCGGCAATGGCGGGCAAGGAGAAGGACATGCCGATCGTGCGCATCACGATGCTTTCCGGACGCGACAACGATACCAAGCGGCTCCTGCTGCGGAACGTCACCGCGGCGGTGACCACCACCCTGAAGGTGGCCCCCGACAGCGTGCGCGTGATCCTCGACGAGGTTCCCGAAGAGCATTACGGCGTCGCCGGCCTGCCGATCCGCGAGCACCGCTCCCGCCAGGCGCAGGGGGCGAAGCGATCGTGATGCCGGGCCATCATCCAGCACCGGCTGCGAACCGGAGGAAATCATGCCAAAAAAATTCTTTCTCATTGTCCTGCTGGCAGCGATCATGCCCCTGACGGCGCGAGGCGAATTCGAGTCCGACATTTTCGCCACCGGGGCCGGCGAGCTGCGCATCGTCTTCATCGGCCATGGCTCGCTCTCCTTCCAGTTCAACGGCCAGTGGATCTACGTGGACCCCGACGGCCGGCTGGCCGACTTCGCCAGCCTGCCCAAGGCCGGGCTGGTCCTGGTCACCCACCAGCACGGCGATCATTTCGACCCCAAGGCCATCGAGGCCCTGCGCCAGGGATCGACGCAGATCATCACCAGCGCCTCCTGCCTGCCGCTGCCGGCCGGGGCCCGGGTCCTGAAAAACGGCGACCGCGCCGAATTCTGCGGCGTGGCCATCGAGGCGGTGCCGGCCTACAACATCGAGCAGCGGCGCTCGGACGGCCGGCCTTTCCATCCGCGCGGCGAAGGCAACGGCTACGTGCTCACCTTTTCCGGCCTGCGCGTCTACGTGGCCGGCGATACTGAGAACATCCCCGAGATGACGGACCTGCGGGACATCGCCGTCGCCTTCCTGCCGATGAACCTCCCTTATACCATGACGCCGGAGATGACGGCCCAGGCCGCCAGGACCATCCGGCCGCGCGTTCTCTATCCCTACCATTTTTCGGACACCGACCCGCAGCGGCTGACCCACCTGCTGCGCGACGAACCCGCCATCGAAGTCCGTGTCCGGAAAATGAACTGAAGCCCTACTTCGCCCCATGCTGGGCAGTGACTTCCGCGGCCTGGCCGAGGCCGTCACCCAAACCTACGGGGAAGACCCCTGGTTTTTCCTGAGGGAACTTGCCCAGAACAGCCGCGATGCCGGGGCTCATTCCATTCGCGTCGGCGCCGAGACCTCGCCGGCGGGAATGGAAACGCTCTCGTTCGCCGACGATGGCCGCGGCATGACCCTGGACCATGCCCGGCGCTTCCTCTTCCGCCTCTTCGCCTCGGACAAGGGGGGCGACCCCAGCGCCGCCGGGCGCTACGGCATCGGCTTCTGGACGATCCTGCGCTTCCAGCCTGCCGCCATCGTCCTGCAGTCGCGCCATGGCGGCGAGTCCTGGGCCGTCGCCCTCGACTCCGGCCTCAACGCCCGTCCCGTGCCCTGCCGCCTCCGCCGTCACGGCACCACGGTCGAGCTCGCCCGTGCCGCCCAATGCCGCTCGCCGCAGGAATTCAACGCCCAGGTTGAAGCCGGTCTGCTCGCCTACTGCCGCTACCTTCGCCGCAATGACCGCCGGGCGGCATTGCTCCCCCTCTGGTTCGCGGGCCGGAACCTGACCGAGCCCATGACGCTCCCGGGCCCGCTGAGCCTGTCGTTTCGCAGCGGGCCCGTGGAAGGGGCGGTCGGACTGGGGGAAAAGCCCGAGGTCCGCCTCTTCGCCCGCGGCCTGCCGGTCTGGCAGGGAGCGGTGCTGGGCCAGATGTCGCACCTGCAGATCGACGCCGATGTCCGCTCCGAGGTCGGGGCCGGCCTGGCCCCGGTTTTCCTGCTGAACGGCAACCACCTGGACGTGACCTTCTCGCGCAACCTGGCCGTGGAGAACCGGGCGCTCGACCTGGTGCGAAAAAAAGCGGAAGCGGCCCTGCGCCGGCTGCTGGCCGCATCGCTGGAGACGGCCTTTCCCAGGAGATGGCCGCAGCGGCTTCGCGACCGGCTGCAGGCGGCACTGGTCCGCATGCGCCGCCCTGGCTGGCGCTGGATCGTTCCCATCCTGCTGCTCCTGCTCCCCCTGGAAATCGTGATCCTGCGCCAATGGTTCCCCGCGGGCGGCGGCGGCGCTCCACCCTGGTTCAGCCTGCGCGCCGCCCCGGCATCCTATCGCGGTGCCGTGGTCAACGAGGCTGCGGCCGCCGCCGCTCCGCCTTTCTCCTACTCCCCGCCGGGGCCGCGCCTGTTCCGGCTTTTCGTGGCCGACGTCTACGATGCGAGGTCCGGGTTTCTGCGCCGGGCCAGCAGCCGGCGGCGGCCGCTGCCGGCGACAATGCCATGCCCTCCCTCCGCGTTCCTGAGCATGAGCCTGCGCACCGGGGGCGGCGAGACCCTCCTGCCGCTGGCGGTCGGCCACGAGCTTGCCGCCGGCTCGCTGCGTCTCGCCGGCCAGTCGCTGTCTCCGGCCTACGCCACCGTCCAGGGCGAGACGGTCGTCATGCTGCCGGCCGGGGGCGGGCGCATCGAATACCGCTCCTGCCCGGGGCGGCGCCAGCCGGAGCTGGCGGCGGCAGAGCAGGCGCGATTCAGCGCCCTGCCGGCTGCAGCCATCCTGCCCGCGGAGCTGGAGGCCGCCGTGAGTGCAGCGCGAATGGCCCCGGTCGCCGAGCGCGCCGCGATCGCCATTTCCCTGGCCCGCCAGCGCCTGGGCTACGACACGTCGGCCGCGACCGTTGAACTCTACCGGAACTCGCGCCGGGAATCCTCCTGGCTGTCGCGGGTCCTGCGCATCGGCCGCGGGGACTGCGACGTGCTCAACGGGTTCTGCGTGCTGCTGCTGCGCAAAATGGGCGTGCCCGCGCGCCTGGTCATCGGCATGGTCGGCGAAGGCGGGCAGGCCCGAGGCCGGCTGCACGCCTGGTGCGAATACTTCGCCGGCGGCTGGGAAGCCGCGGACGCCACGCCGGTCAGCGCCGCCGTTGGTCCGGCGCCGGCGCCCGGGCACTCCCCTGTTGCCGGTCCGGGTCCCTCGGTGGGGCCGGGCGGGACGGACCACCGGGGTTCCCCACGCCGGCAGACCGCACTGGCCTCCTTTGTCCTGCTGGCGCTGCTGACCGCGACCGTGCCGGTCATCCTGCTGCGGCGCCGGCGCCTCGCCATCGCGGTCAACCTGCCGCCGGCCGCTGAAATAAAAAGCCCGCTGCTGGATATCGCCCGCCAGGCCCTGCTGCAGCCTGAGCTCTGGGGAACCGATAACCCGCTGCAGCACCACCGCCTTCTGCCTGCGCTCGACGGGGGACCTGTCTCGCCGCGGCGGGCCGAGCGCCTGCAGCGGCAGAAAAGGCTTTTCGTTACCGCCAACCGCAACCCCTTGGCCCTGGCCATGGCGGCCAGCGGCATGACGGTGCTCGACCTGAGCCAGCCGCCGTATGCCCCGTGGCGCACGATTTTCGCCGGGGCCGTGGACTGCGACATGCTCTGCCGGCTGCGGCCTGAGCCGTTGTCCTCCGGCGATGGCCTCCTGGCCGCGGTCAACGCCATCCTGCCCCGCCGGCAGGCCGTTAGGCTCGCCCCGGGGCTGCAGGCCGCGGAAATGCTGCGGGTCTCGCTGCCGGTGGCCCTGCGTAACGGGCCGTTCTACTTCCCCCGCCGCTTCATCGCCGTCGCACCCCAGGGAAGGATGTTCTCCCGGGCGGCGGCCCAGTACGCACTGAACCCGGCCCTGGCAACCATCCGCTTCCTGCGCCATCTTCACGAGGACGGGATCCTTGACAGGTCGGAGGCCCCCGGCCGGCTGCGGAAAGCCGCGCGCCGCCTGCTGCGGAGAACCTATGGCTGAAGCGGAGCGTACGGAAATGGCTGCCGGCAGCAATGGCCTCTTTTCCGTGGACAGCGACGCACACCTGCAAAAGCTCGCCGCCAGCATGTTCCCCACTCCCGCCCAACTCCCGGTGGAACTGGTGCGGGCGGCGTTGAAGCGCAAGGCGACGACGGTGGCGGTGGAGATCCGCCGTTCGCGGCTGGCCTTCACGGACGACGGCGAGGCGATCGCCGCCGGAACCTGGCATGAGCTTGCCTGCGCCCTGGACGGCGGAAGCCGCCCGGCGGACAGGGAAAGAGCCATCGCCGCGCTGCAGGCGACCGCTGCTCCCGGCATCGGGCTCCTCGCTGTTCTCCTGCCCGGCGCGACGACCATTCACGTCGAGAGCCCGGGCCGCGACAACCGACCGGCCATGCGCGTCACATCCGGCCGGGTCGATGGGTCCGTACCCGCCGCCGGGACCTGGGGCACGCGCATCGTCATCCGCCGCCGCGGCGGCCCCGTAACGTCCGAAACCAAGCTGCTCAGGGAACTGTGTGCCGCGGCTCCCGGGGCGATCACCCTCAACGGCAGGAAGATCGCCGGACAGCCCGTCCTGCGCCGCACCCTGGTCCAGCAGAGCGTCGAGGTCGGCAGTGAACGGGGGGCCGCCATGGTCGCCATCCCCGCCCGCGGCGACATCTGCCGCATCTGGCTACTGGACCAGGGCATCCCCTGGCAGGTCTGGACATCCGCTTCCTGGCACGGCCTGGTCTTTGACGCCGCCCTGGAGTCCGCCGCGCCGGCGACAGCAAGGGAGTTCAACCTCCTGGCCGCGGCCGCCGGCCGCCTCTACCAATGGCTGGCCGAGCACTACGCTTCTTTCCCTGCGCCGTACCAGGAGCGTATCGAGGAGCTCATTTTTAAAAAGGTCAAGGCGGCCGGCGACCTGCGCCTGCTCTCCGCTTTCGCGCCTTTCCGCCTCTGGCGCAGCCAGCAGCGGCTGAACCTGGAGGATGTGCGGCGCAAGGTGGAGGCGGCCCCCCTCTATGCCCTGCCGCACGACGGCGATCCCGCCCGCTTTCTCGGCAGCCACCAGGAAGCGCTGCTGCTGACTCCCCGGCAGCGCGATTTTCTGCTCAATCATGCGGGCCTGGCGCTGGTCACGCCGCCGGCCGCCATGGAGCGGCAGAACCGGCTGTCGCAACTGGCGGCGCGCCTGCGCGGCGGCGCCGCCCGCCTGGCATGGCGGCTCCCGCGCCGCCGCCTCCAAGCCCTGGACATGGCGGTCCTGGATGACGGCGAGGTCCGCCTGTGCCGCGAAATGGAACTATTTGCACGGATACAGCGTCACCCGGCGCCGGGAATTGAAATGGCCGTGGCCATGATCTCCGGGCGCGGACTGGCGCCCTGCGCCGGCCGTCCGGGCCCCCGGGGCGTCGCGCTGTTCCTGCGCCGCCGCCATCCTCTGGTCCGGGCGGCGGTGCGCAGCGTCGCCTGCGATCGGGCCAATGCCGAGCTGGCCTTCACGGCGCTGGTCCCGGCGCGCTTTTTGACAGGCGGGCGCCGTTGATCTAGAATAATGGCGGGAAATCACGAAAGAGGTGCAGCATGCCGACATATCAAAAAATCGTCTGGATCGGCCTGACGGTCACCGTCATCGCCATACTCGTTCTCGGCTATTTCCTGTTCCTGGCCCCGGCCAAGGAAAGGAGGGAGATCGCCATCCCCGAGACCTCATCGCTGGCCGGGAGCCAGGACACCGACGCCACCGCCGCCGCTGACGTGACGGACCCGTCCATCACGCCCCTGGACCTGGAACTGGACGGCAGCGATGCCGCCGTGCGCGAGCTGGTCTCAGCCACGGCCATACCGGCCGCCATGAAGGGCTGGCTGCAGCAGAAAGAGCTCGTGCGCACGCTGGTGGCCGTGGTGGACAACATCGCCCAGGGTCAGAGCCCGGCAGCGCTCCTGCCTTTCCTGGCCCCCGGGGACAGGTTCCTTGCCGTTGAAAAGAACGGCGCTCTCTATCTGGACCCTGCGAGTTACCGGCGCTACGATCCCCTGGTGAACGCGCTCACCTCCGTCGCGGATGAGGCCTGGATCACCTGGTATGGAACGCTGCGCCCCACCCTGGAAAAAGCGTTCCGCGAGCTGGGCTACCCGGGCGTCACGTTCGCCCAGCGCCTGCAGCAGGCCATCGAGCAGCTCACCCAGGTGCCGGCCTTGCCGGCGCAGGTCGCGCTCGAAAGGAAAATGCTGAGCTATGCCTACGCCGACGCCGCTCTCGAGGCGCTCAACCCGGCCCAGAAGCACCTGCTGCGCCTGGGGCCCGCCAGTGCGGCGCGCATCCAGAACAAGCTGCGCTCCCTGGCACTACGGCTGCAGACCTACGGAAGAAAATAATCTGGGATAGTCCAACTCTTGCGGGAGCACCGGGATAATGCCGGTGGGATTATAAAAAAACTCGATCGGTTTTTTGGTCTATTCCGCGACTTTGACGTTGGCGGCCTTGGGTCCCTTGTCTTCCTGGATGACCTCAAAAGTGACGTCCTGGCCTTCTTCCAAGGTCTTGAATCCTTCCTGGGAGATGATGGCGGTGTGGTGGACAAAGATGTCCTTGCCGTCTTCCCCGTGGATGAAGCCATAGCCTTTCTTAGCATCGAACCATTTGACTTTGCCTTTTAACATTGTTGCTTATTCCTCGCAAATTAAAGATGTCTCATGCTAGCATACTTTTTTTTGAGTGTCAAACGGAGGCGGAGCGGACGGGCCGACCCGTGGCAGGACGCGACCATTGCCTTTTACGATCCGGCGTGGTACATTCACGGCGGAATGAAACCATGGCGCACCTGACCGTTCGCTCGGCGTACCGGGAACTCGCCGGCCGCCTCAACCTCTACCCCCAGGGGGCGCCTCCCTCCGACTCGCTGTACCGCATTCTGCAGCTGCTGTTCTCCGAGGTGGAAGCCGCACTGGTCGCCCGCCTGCCCATCAAGCCGTTCACGGCAGAAAAGGCAGCCCGCATCTGGAAAAAAAGCGTCGGCGAGGCCCGGCAGGTCCTGGACGGGCTGGCCGGCCGCGGCATCCTCGTCGACTTCGTCCCGCTGGACGGGCCGACGGTCTTTTGCCTGCCGCCGCCCATGGCCGGCTTCTTCGAGTTTTCGCTCATGCGCCTGCGCGGCGATATCGACCAGAAAGCGCTGGCCGAGCTTTTCTACCAGTACCTGAACGTGGAGGAGGATTTCATCAAGCAGCTGTTCTGCAGCGGCGAAACCCAGCTGGGGCGCGTGCTCGTCAGCGAGCCGGCGCTGAGCGCGGAGAATTCCCTGCACGTCCTGGATTACGAGCGGGCCTCGGCGGTCGTTCTGGGCGCGCACCACATCGGCGTGGGCATCTGCTACTGCCGGCACAAGATGGACCATGTCGGCCGCGCCTGCGCCGCCGACCGGGATATCTGCCTGACCTTCAACAACACGGCTGCCGCGCTCACCCGCCACGGCATCGCGCGCCGCATCGATGCCGCCGAAGCACTGGACCTGCTGCAGAAGGCCCGCGACCAGCGCCTGGTGCAGTTCGGCGAGAACGTGCGCGAGTCGGTCAACTTCATCTGCAACTGCTGCGGCTGCTGCTGCGAGGCCATGATCGCCTCCCGCCGCTTCGGCTTCCTGCACCCCGTCCACACCAGCAACTTCCTCCCCGTAGTCGACGGCAACGCCTGCACGGGCTGCGGCAAGTGCGTGGAGGCGTGCCCGGTCGCGGCCCTGGCCCTGATCTCGGCCAACGACGCGCGCCAGGCGAAAAGGAAGATCGCCCGCGTCGACGAGGAACTCTGCCTGGGCTGCGCCGTCTGCGTGGCCGCCTGCCCGCAGGGTTGCATCACCCTCGTATCGCGGCCCCAGCGCGTGATCACCCCGCTGAACTCCACCCACCGCGCCGTGGTCATGGCCATCGAGAGGGGCAAGCTGCAAAACCTGATCTTCGACGTCCAGGCCCATTGGAACCACCGGGCCATGGCCGCCATCCTCGGGGTCATCCTGCGGCTGCCGCCGCTCAAGCAGGCCATGGCCAGCCGGCAGATCAAGTCGCGCTATCTGGAGTACCTGATCCGGAGAAGAAAGAAATAGTCGGAGCTGGGGAGCAAGTCGGACCCGGCGGTCAGGAGTGCTGCAGGCAAGTTGTTTTTCGCCCGGGCTTCTGGTATAGTGTCTTCTTTTAATTAAGGAGCTTTTCATGAAAAAAATCATCGTATTCGCGCTCGCGTTCCTGTTGCTCGGCCTCGTTTCCTGCCAGAAAGCCGCGGACGGCCCCAAGGCCCTGAAGAAGGAGGACCTGGACAGCCAGAAAAAGAAGGTCAGCTATGCCATCGGCCTCGACATCGGCAAAAATTTCAAGACCAGGTCCATGGACATCGACTACGAGATCCTTTTCCAGGGGCTGAAGGATTCGCAGAAGACCGGCGAGCCACTGCTGAACACCGAGGAGATACAGAAGGTCATGTCGCAGTTCCAGCAGGACATGATGAAGGCGGACCAGGAGAAGCGCCAGGGGCAGGGCCAGGACAACAAGGCCAGGGAAGAGGCCTTTCTCAAGGAGAACGCCGCCAAGCCCGGCGTGAAGGTCACCGCCAGCGGCCTGCAGTACATCGTCATCACCGCGGGCACGGGGCCCCAGCCCAAGGCGAGCGACACGGTGAAAGTGCATTACCGCGGCACCCTGCTCGACGGCACCGAGTTCGACAGTTCCTACAAGCGCAACGAGCCGGTCGTCTTTCCCCTGAGCGGGGTCATCAAGGGCTGGACGGAAGCCCTGCAGTTGATGAAGGTGGGCTCGAAATACCAGATCTTCCTTCCCAGCAGCCTGGCCTATGGCGAGCAGGGAGCGGGGCAGGTCATCGGCCCCAACGCCACCTTGATCTTTGAGGTCGAGCTGATCGCCATCGAAAAGCCCCAGGGCGAAACAAAATAATGAACGCTCTGAAACTGCTGGCCAGCGTGGTGGCCTGCCAGCTGGCCGGGGCCCTGGGAACCATTTTCACCAGCTCGGCCATCCCTGCCTGGTACGCCGGCCTGAAAAAGCCGGCGTTCACCCCGCCCAACTGGCTCTTCGCTCCCATGTGGATCAGCCTCTACCTGCTGATGGCCCTGGCCGCCTGGCTGGTTTGGCAGAAAGGTCTCGCGCACCCGGGCGTGCGCCAGGCCCTGGCCGTCTTCATCGCCCAGCTGCTGCTGAACGCGCTGTGGTCGCCCGTGTTCTTCGGCCTGCGGGCGCCGCTGGCCGGGGCGGCGGTCATCGTCCTGCTCTGGCTGGCCATCGCGCTCACGATCCTGCTTTTTTGGAGGATATCGCGACCGGCGGCGCTGCTGCTGATCCCCTACCTCCTCTGGGTCAGCCTGGCCACGGCATTGAACATTTCCATTTACCTGTTGAACCGTTGAGCGCCTGCCGCAAGCGGGCGCCAAAGCGAGGGAACCCATGACCGAAGCCCTTAGAAAATCATTGCGCGAATCCCCGAAAGCCCGCTGGGCGGCCATGTGCGTCGCAGGCCTGGCCATGCTCTGCGGCTATTTCATGGCCGACGTCATGGCCCCGCTGAAACCCATGCTGGAACAGCAGCTGGGCTGGACCAGCACCCAGTACGGCTTTTTTACCAGCGCCTACGGCTGGCTGAACGTCTTCCTGTTCATGCTGCTCATCGGCGGCATCATCCTGGACAAGATGGGCGTGCGCTTCACCGGACTGATGTCCACGGCATTGATGGTCGTCGGCGCGGCACTGAAGTATTTCGCCGTCACCCATGCCTTCGACCCCGCGCCGCTGCTGCAGAACGTGCCGGTCATCGGCGGCATGCCGCTGCAGGTTTACCTGGCCGGCCTCGGCTTCGCCATCTTCGGCGTCGGCGTCGAGGTGGCGGGGATCACCACCACCAAGCTCATCGTCAAGTGGTTCAAGGGCAAGGAGATGGCCCTGGCCATGGGCCTGCAGCTGGCCATGGCGCGCATGGGCACGGCCCTGGCCCTGATGATCAGCGCCCCCATCGCCGCCCGCTTCCAGTCCGTCGGGGCGCCGGTCCTGCTGGCCGTGGTCCTGCTCATCATCGGCTTCATCAGCTACATGGTCTACGGCATCATGGATCGCAAGCTCGACGCCTCGGAAACCGGCCAGGAATCCGCCGGCGAGGAGCCCTTCCGTCTCTCCGATATTTCCCTGATCCTGAAAAACAGGGGGTTCTGGTACATCTCGATGCTCTGCCTGCTTTTTTACTCGGCGGTGTTCCCCTTCCTCAAGTATGCCACCGACCTCATGGTGCAGAAATACCACGTCAAGCTGGCCCTGGCCGGGATCATCCCCGGCCTGCTGCCCTTCGGCAATATCTTCATGACCCCGTTCTTCGGCCGCATGATCGACCGCAAGGGCAAGGCGGCTTCCATCATGTTCCTGGGCTCGGCCATGCTGATCGCCGTCCACTTCCTGTTCGCCGTCCCCCTGCTCAGCCATTGGATCATCGCCTTCCTGCTGATGCTCATCCTCGGCGTGGCCTTTTCCCTCGTCCCTTCCGCCATGTGGCCTTCCGTGCCCAAGCTGATCCCCGAGAAGCAGCTGGGCACCGCCTATGCTCTGATCTTCTACATCCAGAACTGGGGCCTGATGGGAGTGCCGCTCCTGATCGGCTGGATTTTGGACCGCTATTGCATCGTCGCGCGCACCGTGGCGGCGGACGGCACGGCCGTGATCGCTTACAACTACACGCTCCCCATGCTGGTGTTCATGGGCTTCGGCATCCTGGGAGTGGTCTTCGCCTTCCTGCTGAAGGCCGAGGACAAGCGCAAGGGCTACGGCCTCGAGCTGCCCTCCAGCGCCAGGTAGCGCGCCGGGAATATCCGCTTCGCCCTGTTGGCGGATAACGTTTTTTTTCGTTACAGGAAAGGACCGCCCCGCCTTGGGCAGCGGGCACGCTGCCGTAAGGCGCTGGTACGGCCGGCGGTTACTGAGGCTCCTCGGGTGCAGGTACAGGCCCGGCGCCGGCAGGCGTGACCGGCCCCGGTGGCGAGGAGCGTGGCGCCTGGGGCCTGCGGGGGCGGCCGCTCCGGTTCTCGTCGGGATCGTACTCGCGGTTTTCGCCCTCGATCCCGTGGCGGTAGGCCCGGACCTTGTTCAGGACGTCGGTCAGGGAATTTTTCACCTTGAGCTCCTCGCCGCTGAGCAGGGTGATGACCGTGAGCGGCCCCGGCCGGATCTCCCCTATCTGGTCGACGTTCAGCATGAACTCCAGCCCGTCATGGCGAAACAAGCGGATCATTTATCTATGCCTCCACGCAAGATCGACTCAGGGTCCGGCCCGGTGGGCCTTCCCAATCATACCATCAATCCCGGCCCTGCACAATCGCTGCCCGGCAGCGCCCGCCGGGATTGACTTTGGACGGTGCCGCGCCTATAGTCCGGGGATGGACGCCGGCAGGACCATCGAGCATTACAAGCTGCAGGCCGGATGGCTGGCCCCGTCGCGCCATTATCTCTACCGCAGGTCGGGCCTGGCGCACTGCCGCCGCATCCTCGACCTCGGCTGCGGCTGCGGCGTCATCAGCGACGAACTGCGCCGGGTCAGCGGGCAGCCGGTGCTGGGCATCGACCGCGACCCGGAGATGGTGACCGCGGCCCGGGAGCATTTCGCGGGCAACGAGTACATGCTCGCCGACGAGCGCGCCCTGGCCAGGAAAGGAATGCGCTTCGACATGATCGTTCTATCCTTCGTGCTGATGTGGCAAAAGCGACCTCTGCCTTTTTTGCGCCGGGTCAGGAAGCTGCTGGCGCCGAACGGCACCCTGCTGGTGCTCGCCGAGCCTGACTATGGGGGCCGGATCGACTACCCGGAGCCGCTCGACTTCCTGAAGGACATCTTCAGCGGCCACATCCTGCAGGCCGGGGGCGATCCCTTCATCGGCCGCCGGCTCGCCGTCCTGCTGCGCCGCGCCGGCTTCAAGGCCGAAGTGGAACTGGCCAGCTGCCTGGGCTTTCCCGCCGGCGTGCCGGCGCCGGCCTGGGAACGCGAATGGGAATTCTGGCAGGAGCTGGCCGGCTTTTCCGACGCGACGCTGAAGCGCATCCTGCGCCTGGAGAAGAGCGCGGCCGCCCGCGGCGAGCGGCTGGTGCTGTTCCCCGTCTTCTGCGCCCTGGCCCGGCCGCTGCCAGGGCGCTGACCTTGCGGGGGGCGGCTCCCCTGAAACGGCGGCCGGCTCCCGTTCGCTAGAAAGCGAACTTGAACGGGACGGACAACCAGACCTTCACCTTGACGTTGTCCTTCTGGGCCGGCGAATATTTCCAGTTCTGCAGGGTTTCCTCGATCAAGGCCTTGATGTCGCTGGGGACGTTGCCGGTCAGTATCTTGATCTTGGCCACGTTGCCGTTCTCGTCGACCATGATGGTGGTCATGATGGTCATGGTCTTTCCCTTGTACTTGGTTTTCATCGAACTGGAGATGGCCGGCGCGCTCCCGGACAACTTGGCCGGCTGGATGGTAACCTCGTTGATCGGGACCTGGTCTCCCGTCTTGGTCTTGGCGGCCTCGGCCCGCTTCTTCTCTTCCTCCAGCTTCTTCTGTTCTTCTTCGGCCTTGATGCGACCCAGCTCTTCCTCTTGCTGCTGCTGCCTCTTGGATTCCTCGAGCAGCCGGGCCTCTTCCTCGGATTTCTTCTGGGCCAGTTCCTGCTCCTTGATGCGTTTTTCATCCTCGAACTTGCGGATCTTCTGCTCGGCTTCCGCCCTCTTTTTTTCATCGGCGATGGTGGCCTGCTCGGCTTTCATTTTCAGCAGCTCATCCGTCATCGCTTTCAACTGCGCCGTCTGGGCTTCCATCTCCTTGGCGCGCCGGAGGTTTTCCTGCTCGACCCTGGACGCCGCCTCGATGGCCTGCTGCTTGGCCTCCCTGGCCGTTTTCGATGAGTTCCAGGCCAGGAATCCGCCGAGGGCGAGGGCGAGGGCGACAACGCCCAGAACCGGCCACAGCCATCCCGGCGCCTTCTTGCGCTCGTCCAGGCCCTCCAGGATGCCGCTGACCAGGTCTTCCTTGCCCTGCTGGGTCGTCGGCGCCTCTTTCTTGGGCTCGGGGACCATGTAGGCCAGCTCGTGCTTCAGGACCTTTTCCTCCTCTTCGACCGCCTCGCCATAGAGCGAATTCATGAAATAGGCCAGGTTGAAGGTGATGGAGGAAAGCTCCTCGATATGGAAGTAGGTGGCGACGAAATCCTTGAATTCCTTGATGGTCAGGAAACGCTTCAGCGGGTCGGGGTTCAGGGTCTTTTTGAAGAAGGTGATGACGTTGGTGAGAAAATTCTTGTCGGTGGAAGGCATGTACTGCTTGAACGTCAGGTTGGCGAACTTGGCATCGAAGTCCTCGCCGCTGGAGTAGGAAAAGTACTTGCCCGTCAGGATGCGGTAGATCAGGTAGCCCAGGTGGTAGATGTCGCTCTGGGCGACGATGCGCTCCTTGCGGATGAACTCGGGGGTCAGCCAGGCGCCGTAGCGCTTTTCCGTCTCGGAATAGAACGCATCGTTCTTCTCCAGGTACTGGAATATTCCGTAGTTCTTGAGGAAGATCTTGCCGTCGTAGTGCACCAGGATGTTGTCCGGGGTCAGGAAGCCGTGGTACGACCTCTCGCCGCTGACGATGATCGACGATCCGACCTCGATGATGTCGGCGATGGCGATGCTGATGGACATGGCCAGGTCGAAGTTGATGGGCATGCCCTTCTTCTCGGCGTCGACCAGGATCTGCTCGAAGTTCTTGCCCTTGAAATAATCGAAGACCAGCTGGCTGCCCTTTTCGCCGACGTTGATCTTCTCCGGGGAATACAGGAACGGGATGTTGGACTTCCTGATGCCCTCGAGCAGGAGCTTGACCCGCTTCCACATGTCGGCGTTGCCGGCGATCGAGGGGCTGACCTCGCAGAGGACCTTATGGCCCGTGGGCCTGCGGTTCTGCACCGGGGCCACGCGGTAGTTGATGCCCATGGTGTCCGAGAAGAGGTCGCGATAGTACACGTACTCGTTCATCACCTTGTATTCTTTCATTTTTTTACCTCGCTTTTTAGTCTGCACTGCAATATATAAAACAAAAAAGTTATTTTCAATAGGGAAAAATGTTTTTTCGCGATTTTCCCCTGCGGGGCAGTGGTTTGAAAACAGGACGGGCCTGTGCTAGAATCGGCTCGTCCAGGCCGTCTCGATGAGCCTTCAAGGAGGTCCAATGGCAAAGAAGATCGGATGGGTCGTTTGCATGCTCGCGGCACTCGGCGCCTGCTCGCCGCGGCCGGCCCGCGAGCAGGCGGAAGCGCTGTCCCGCTCGTATGCCGAACTGACCGAGCGCTTCGACCTCATGAACGACCGCTTGAACGAAAAGATGCGGGCGGCGGGACCCCGGCAGCAGGGCGAGACGCTCGCCGCCGAATACAACCGCATCCAGGGCGACCGCAAGCTGGAACTGGAAAAGCTGCTGCAGCGGAACAAGGAAGCCCGCGGCAGCGACGCGCTGGACCTCGTGCGCAGCAAGATCATGATCGAGATCGGGCGCTTCGACGACGCCGAGGCGATCGTCGACCGCCTGAGCGCAAAAAAAGCGGGGATCGGCGCCGAGGCGCAGCTGCAAAAAGTGATCCTGCACCTGGTCCGCCGCCGCCTTCCCGAAGCGGCGACCCTCTTCCGGGAGATCGCCCCGGCGATCGGCAGCGACCCGCAGTTCCACAATGTGTGCCTGGCCCTGGCGTTCTCGCATCCCGATCCCGCAGCGCGCGAGGAGTTCTCGCTGAAGCTGATCGACTCGCCGCAGCTGCCGCTCCGTGTCCGCCCGCTGCTCCCCAGGGTCCATGCCAACCTGGCCATGCTGGCCAAGGAAAGCCGTCAGGTCGCCAAGGCCATCGCCCACCTGGACAACGCCCTGGCCCTTGAGAGCGACACGGCCTTGAAGGCGTCATGGGAAGGCGAGCGCAGCCAGCTGCGGCTGCTGGACCAGGCGCCGCCCCCCCTCGAGGCCGACCACTGGCTCAATGCCCAGCCGCCGCCCCTTCCGTCACTGAAAGGCAAGGTGGTGGTCATCGACTTCTGGGCGCCCTGGTGCAGTCCCTGCCGCATGGTGATGCCGGCCTTGCAGGAGCAGTACCGCAAGCACCGCGATAAGGGGCTGCTGGTCATCGGCTACACCCGCCTTTACGGCCGCTACAGCGACGACCTGGAAAAAAAACCGCAGGTCGCCCCCAGCGAGGAGCTCTCGCTGATCCGCAGGTTTATCGACCGCAACAAGATCAGTTACCCGATCGCCGTTTCCACCGAGGGGCGGGCCTTCGACTCCTATGCGGTGACGGCGATCCCCACCATGGCCTTCATCGACCGCAAGGGCAACATCGCTTATTTCAAGACGGGCGCCGGCACCCTGAAGCAGATCGAGGACAAGATCACGGCCCTGCTGGCGGAGGAATGATGGAAAAGATCAACTCGGCGGAATTGGATGCCAGGCTTCAGGCCTCGCCTTTCGTCATTCTTGATTTCTCCTCTCCCGGTTGCGCTCCCTGCAAAAAGATCGCCCAGGCGCTCCCGGGATTGCTGGCGGAACTGCAGCCTGCCGCCGTGGCTGCCTACGAGGTCGACATCACCACCGACGCGGCGGTCGCCGCCCGCTATTTCGTGCTGGGCGTACCGACCCTGATCGCCTTCCGGGAGGGGCGCGAGGTCGCCCGTTTCACCTCCCTCCCCAAAGCCGACACAATCCGCCGCCTCCTGTCCTGAAAATGGGACATAAGATGCCCCCGGGATCCAGTTGCGCTTGGCACGCAGAATGCTTTCAATCGGTCGGAGGTTCAACATGAAACGTACCGCGATATGGCTATCTATCCTGTGCCTGGGTTCGGGAATGATATTTTCCCAGAGTGTCAACATGAAAATGGGACTGTTCTTCCCGCGCATGCAGTCCGACCTCTGGGAAACCAACCTGGAGAACCTGACCCTCAGCAGGCCCGACATGGTGAATGCGTATTACGGCGGCGAGTATGAATTCTATTTCCACCGCCACGCCTCATTTTCACTGGAGGTCGGCAGCTACGCCCGCAGTTATTACGCCCAGTATCGCGACTACACTTTCCAGGACGGCAGCCCGGTCTTCCAGAATGTTTCCCTGCGCATCGTGCCGATCGAGGCCAATCTGAAACTCTACCCCCTGGGCCATCGGACGCGCTTTTTCCCGTTCATCGGCGCCGGCGCCGGCGTCTACGCCTGGACCTACCAGCAATGGGGGTCATTCATCAACTTCGAGGATGACAGCATCAACGACGGGTTCGCCGAAACGCGCCGGTTCGCCTTCGGCCTCAACGGCCGTTTCGGGCTCGTTTTCCGCTTCCATTCCCGGCTGGGGATCGCCCTGGAGGGGAAGTACCAGCATCTGCGCGGGCGCCTGTCCGAATTCTTCCAGGGCTTTGAGCCCCTGGACCTGGGAGGCTTCTCGGCCAATGCCAGCATCAACCTGTTCCTCCGCTAAGGCCATCATGGCCATCCGCACGGGCGCGCTGGCCCTGCTGCTGGCCCTGGCGGCATCCTGCGGCGCCGGTTCCAGGGCGATCGAGCGCGACCCCTATTTCGAGTCCTTCTACGAGAAGACCCGGCTGATCATGACCGACGAGGAGGTGCAGATCTACAAGCACCTCGCTGATGCCGGCGCCAGGGAGGAGTTCATCGAGGAATTCTGGCAGAAGCGGGACCCGCTGCCGGACACGGCAGAGAACGAGGCCCGCGACGAGTTCGCCAGGCGCATCGCCTACGCCAACCGCTGGTTCAGGGAGAACCGGTCCGCCGGGCGCGGCTGGGACACCCCCAGGGGGCGCATCCTCATCCAGCTGGGCGAGCCCGACAACCGCTACCTGAACGACATGATCAACGACCCGAACGTCAAGGGCATCGAGCGCTGGGTCTACTATGCCTACCAGCTGGAGCTGGTCTTCGTCGACAGCGCCGGCTTCGGCGAATACAAGCTGAGGAGCTGGCCGCCCGAACTGCTGAGCGCCATCGATCATGCCCGCTTCGCGGTCAACCCCGCCACCGGCGGTGCGAAGGGCTCCGTGCTCACCTTCCAGGCGGGCTACCGCGACGGCCGGATCTCGATCGCCGTGCCCCTGAAAAGGGTCCGCTTCAGCGAGAGCGCCGAGACCATCCAGGCCGACTTTCGGGTCACGGTCTACGTTTACCGGGATTACGCCAAGGTCGACACGCGCGTCCTCGACCAGCGCCTGCAATTCCCCAGGCAGGGACTGCCGGGCGGCAAGAACGTCGATTTTTCCCTGCCCCTGCCCCTAACGGCGAAGGGGAGGTATTTTCTCGATGTCATCCTGCAGGACCTCCTGACCGGGGCGCGGTCGCGCGACTTCGTCGATTTCAAGCTGTAGGGCCATGCCCGGCGGGCAGCGGCCGTGCCGGAGACCATGATTGACAGGGCCGGATAAGTATGTTAAATTTATGCCAGACTGGCTTGGGCCGTTAGCTCAGCTGGCAGAGCACCGCCCTTTTAAGGCGGGTGCCGTTGGTTCGAATCCAACACGGCTCAATTCGAGGCCCGTTCGTCTATCGGTTAGGACACAAGATTTTCATTCTTGGAAGAGGGGTTCGACTCCCCTACGGGCTATACCGACTCCATGGATCTTGGCGTAAGGCATACGGCGCAGGGCAGCGACAAAAACGATCTATAATAGCGAAGGACGGCACTTGATCAATTCCTTGTAGATTCTCCTCAATCATCACCTATCATTTGTCACAAAGGTTTGAGTTCTTGGCAATTCTCCTCACTATCACTAACACTATCACTATCACTGAGACGATGCGCTCGTTGAGTCCGCTTCCCGCGGTTTCTCTCCGAACACCTGCCGCAACAGGATAGGGAACTCGAACTCAAAGTTCGGCGTCAGCACTCCCTTGCCGCGGGCCGCGCGGATCTTGGCGATCTTCCAGAACTTCCCCTCGCTGATCTCCTCGGCATTGACGCGCGGGACGCTGTCGCAGCGGGCGACGAACATGAAGACCAGCTCGGATTCGATGTCACTCTCCCACACGTAGCGGGCCACAGGCTCGGCCTTGAAATTTTCCAGCCCCAGTTCCTCCTGCGCCTCCCGCTTCAGGGCCGCCTCGACGGTCTCGCCGCTGCCGACGTGGCCGCCCACGGCCGTGTCCCATTTTCCCGGCTGGATCTGCTTGCGCGGCGAGCGCTTCTGCAGGAAGATGCGGTCGTGGGCATCCATGACATGCAGGTGCACCACCGGGTGCAGCAGCCCCTTGCGCGCATGGCACAGGCGGCGCGGCGCTTTGCCGATCACATGGCCATCGACGTCGACGATGTCGAACCACTCGTCGTCGGCAAATTCGGCCATGAGGCGCCGGGACGGCCCGGAGCGCCTGCGGCCGCGGAGCCACTCCACGAGGAAGAAGGCGGCGAACAGGATATAGAACAGGCCGCCGGAGATGAACCCCCACGCCGCCGCCGACATGGCGAAGGCGGCATAGGCGATCAGCAGCGCGTGGCCCAGAAAAATGAAGAAAAGGGCCTTCATGCTGCGGGTCAGCGCCTGCACCTGTTCAACGCGCAGATCCACTCCCTTGAGGTAGCGCCGCGACAGGGCCAGCATGATGTTCAGCGGCGAATAGACCGAGACGCCCAGGACCAGGCAGAATACCAATTCGACGACGGCCGGCTTGAGGCGGAAAAAGACGTCATTGTCCAGCAGCAGCGACACCCCGCCCATGGCCACGATCAGCAGGGTGTCGAGCAGGATGAAACGGTCCCACGCCTTCTCGCGGACATAGGACAGCAGCAGCTCGATGACGCCGGTAACGAGCGCGACGATCAGGCCGACCGTGGTCCCCCACAGCGCGTCGGCGGCGATGAATACCAGCAGCGGCAGGAAGCCGGGAGCGAGGGCCTTGAGCAGCTGCAGCCGGTTCAACGTTGGCTGAGTATGAAGGCGAGCCGGTCCTGCAGCTCCTCCAGCCCGACCTGGGACGTGCCGACCTTTTCCACGACGATGGAGGCGGCGGCATTGGCCAGGGCCACGGCTTCGCGCAGGTCGGCCCCAACGGCCAGGGCCAGGGTCAGCACCGCGACCACGGTATCCCCGGCACCGGTCACGTCGAACACCTCGCGGCTGAAGGCCGGCAGGTGGAACAGCCGGCGGTTCTTTTCCGCCGCCGATATGCCCTGGCTGCCCCGGGTGACCAGGGTGAAGCGGGTCCGGTACTTGCGACGGATGCGGTTCAGGGCCCGGGCGACGGCGGCGTCTCCGTGAATGTCCATGGCGGCCATCTGCTCGGCTTCCTTCAGGTTGGGGGTGATGCCGGTCACGCCGCAGTAGAGGTCGAAGTGCGGCGGCTTGGGATCGACGACGATGGGGATGCCGGCGGCGGCGGCGCGGGCCTTGAGCAGCGCCATCACCTCGGCGTTCACCGTGCCCTTGCCATAGTCGGAAACGATGATGCCGTCGCAGGCGCAGGCGACGATGGCGGCGCGGATGCGCCCCAGCAGGGCGGCGTCCAGGCGGATCACGCCCTCGCGGTCCACCCGGACGATCTGCTGGCGCTGGGAGATGATGCGCGTCTTGACGATGGTCCTGTTCCCGGCGGCGCGCACTACCAGGTTGCCCTTTTTCTTGAGGCGGGCGATCTCGCCGGCGAAACCGTCGCGTCCGGTGACGCCCAGCAGCAAACCGCCGGCGCCGAGACGGTCGATGTTGGCCGCCACGTTGCCGGCCCCGCCCAGGCGCGACTCCTCGAGCTCGACCGTGACCACCGGCACCGGGGCCTCGGGCGAGATGCGCTCGACATGGCCGAAGATATAGCGGTCCAGGATGACATCGCCGTAGACAAGGATCTTCTTGCCGGCGAAACGGGAGCAGATCTCAGCGATCCGGCCTGGTTTGAGCATGGTCCTCCCCTGGCAACGCCAAAAAAGGCAGACTGAGAAAAAAGAACAGCATGAACTTGAGCTCGCTGTCGCCGAAATTGTACTCGAACATGCCGGCGACCAGGAAGCCGACGAAGGCGAACAGCACGGCCACGGAAACGGCCCGGTGCTCGCCCTCCTGCTGCCGGAGCCGGCGCAGGGTCTGCAAAATGATGAACAGGCAGGCCAGGAGAAAGCTGGCCAGGGCGAACACTCCCCTTTCGGCCAGGATCTGCAGAAAATTGTTATGCAGGTGAAGGTTGACCTTCTTCGCTTGCGGGTGGCGGTAGCGGGCCTC
>JALOLA010000094.1 GCA_025456205.1 Acidobacteriota bacterium
GTGCGCATCGCCGGCATCGGCGCCAGCCTGCCGGGATTCCGGCTGCTGCGCCGGGGGTCGCTCATCCGGGCGGTGGAGGCGGGACGGCGCTGCCTGGCCGCGGCCCGGCGCCGGCCTTCCGAGGTCGGCCTGCTCATCCATGCCGGCGTGACCCGCGACCATCATGTCTGCGAGCCGGCGAACGCCGCCTATATCCAGCACCGCCTGGGGATCAACGTTGAATTCCAGGGGGCGCGCACCCTCTCCTTCGACCTGGTCAACGGCGGCTGCGGCATGCTCGACGCCGTTCACGTGATCTGCACCCTGCTGCAGGAGGGGGACGCGCGCAGCGGCATGATCACCGCTTCCGAAGGCAACGCCGACCGGCGCGCCAAGGGCGAGCCGCCCTGTCCCGACAGCGGGGCCGCGGTCCTGCTCGAACTGTCGCCGGACCCGGGCACGGGATTCGGCAGTTTCGCCTTCCATGCCCGCAGCGAGTACGCCGGCATGGCGACGACCGTGGTTTCTCTCGCCGAGCCGCGCGGGCGGCTTCTGGCGCGGCGGGATCCGGGGCTGGAAGAGCGCTGGCTGGAGATGGCCGGGCGGGTCGTCGATGAGGTGCTGGAGAAGGACGGGCTGAACCGTTCGCAGCTGGACCGGGTCATCCCGGCGCAAATCTCGCCGGCTTTCCTGGCGCGCTTGCCCGGGGTGATCGGCCTCCCGGCCGGATGCGTCGCCGATTTCACCGCCGACATGCCTGATACCCTGTCCACTTCTGTGTTCCTGGCCCTGCACCGCGAGCTGAAGCTGCGCCCGCCGCAGCCCGGGCAAAAAGTGCTGCTGCTGGCCTTCGGCTCGGGCCTGACCGTTGCCGCCGCCACCTGCCAATTCTAAAATAGTCGAAACGGATCCCGCGGGCCGGAGCCAAGCTGAACAGGGCGGGGGAGCGGGCTACTTCTTCTCGGCGGCTTTCTTGGCGCGCAGGTCGGCCAGCAGCTTCTCCTCGATGGACTTGGGCAGCGGGGAATACTGCAGGAATTCGATGGAATGGCTGGCGCGGCCGCTGGAAACGGTGCGCAGCACCGAGGCGTAGCCGAACATCTCCATCAGCGGGATGCTGCCGTTGATCTTCTGCGAGCCCTTGCGGAAGCGGCGCATGCTGTCGATGCGGCCGCGGCGGCGGTTGACGTCGCCGATGATCTCGCCCATGTACTCGTCGGGGGTGTTGACCTCGATCTTCATGATCGGCTCCAGGATGTGCGGCGCCGCCTTGGCGATGGCTTCCTTGATGGCCAGCTGGGCGCAGGTCTTGAAGGCCTGCTCGCTGGAGTCCACGGCGTGGAAGCTGCCGTCGATGAGGACGAACTTGACGTCGACCATGGGGTAGCCGGCGAAGGGGCCCTTTTCCATCGAGGCGCGGAAGCCCTTCTCGATGGCGGGGATGAACTCCTTGGGGATGCTGCCGCCCTTGATGTGGTTCGTGAACTCGATCCCCAGGCCGGGATTGGGCTCGATGCGCATCTCGATATGGGCGAACTGGCCCTTGCCGCCGGTCTGCTTCTTGAACTTGTAGTTGCTTTCGGCTTCGCGGGTGATGGCCTCGCGGAACGCCACCGCGGGCTGGCCGACCTTGACCTCGACCTTGTGCTCGGTGCGCAGGCGGTCGACGATGATGTCCAGGTGCAGCTCGCCCATGCCCGAGATGACCGTCTCCTCGGTCTCGTCGTCGAAATGCACGCGGAAGGAGGGGTCCTCCAGCGAGAGCTTGTGCAGGGCGGCCGAGAGCTTGTCGCGCTCCTTGGCCGAAGGCGGCTCGATCTTCAGGTCGATGACGGTCTCGGGGTAGTGGATGTTCTCCAGCAGCAGCGGCTCCTTCTCGGAGCACAGGGTGTCGCCGGTGGTGGTGTACTTGGTGCCGATCAGGGCGGCGATGTCGCCGGCGCGCACGGCGTCGATCTCATCGCGGGTATCGGCGTGGATGCGCAGGATGCGGCCGATGCGCTCGCGCTTGTCCTTGACCGGGTTGTAGACGTAGCTGCCGGCCGGCAGCTCGCCGGAGTAGACGCGGATGAAGGTCTGCTGGCCGACGAAGGGATCGTTGATGATCTTGAAGGCCAGGGCGGCGAAGGGCTCCTTGGAGGTGGGCTTGCGCGAGATGGCCTTCTCGCGGTCGTTGAGGTCGCTGCCGACGATGATGCCGCGGTCGATGGGCGAGGGCAGGTAGTCCACCACCGCGTCGAGCAGCGGGCGCACGCCCTTGTTCTTGAAGGAGGTGCCGCAGAACACCGGGGTGATGCACAGGGTGAGGACGGCGTGGCGCGTGGCGCGCTTGATGTCCTCCTCGCTGATCTCCTTCTCGTTCAGGAACTTTTCCATCAGGTCCAGGTCGAAGTCGGCCAGACGCTCCAGCATCTGGTAGCGCAGCTTGCGGGCCGGCTCCAGCAGGTCGGCGGGGACATCCGCGATCTTCATTTCCATGCCTTCGAAGGTGACGGCCTGCATCTTCACCAGGTCGACCACGCCCTGGAAGTTCTCCTCGCTGCCGATGGGCAGCTGGTAGAGCAGCGCGTTGGCGCCCAGCATCTCGTTCATCATCTCCACCGTCTGGAACAGGTCGGCTCCCTGGCGGTCCATCTTGTTGACGAAGGCGATGCGCGGCACCTTGTAGCGGTCGGCCTGGTGCCAGACCGTCTCGCTCTGCGGCTCGACGCCGCCCACGGCGCAGAAGACCATGGCGATGCCGTCCAGGACGCGCAGCGAGCGCTCCACCTCGACGGTGAAGTCGATGTGGCCCGGGGTGTCGATGAGGTTGATCTGGTGCCCCTTCCAGCTGGTGGTGATGGCGGCCGAGGAGATGGTGATGCCGCGCTCCTGCTCCTGCTTCATGAAATCCATCACCGCCTGGCCGTCGTGGACCTCGCCGGTGCGGTGGATGAGGCCGGTGAAGAACAGGATGCGCTCGCTGGTGGTGGTCTTGCCGGCGTCGATGTGGGCCACGATGCCGATGTTGCGTATCTTCTGCATGACGGACTGTTCCATGGTTCAGTGCTCCTTTTTGGCCGACCCGGCCGCCGGCGGCGCCGGCTGGACAGTGCTGCGCCGTCTGAATGCGATTCCTCAGTGATTCTTGATCGGGGGATGTTCCGAAGTGAGATGCCCGTGCTCAGGAAACCGATGGCCTGGATCGTGACAAGAATTATACCACAGTCCGCTGCCTTTTGCCAGGGCCGCGCCAACCATTGAATTTCTCTGCGCCATGGGCTATGATGGCCTCCCATGGCGCGCACGATAATTTGGTTCGCCTATTTCTGGCTGTTCCAGCTGGTGTCCACCCTGTTCCTGCCGGTCTATTTTGTCCTCGGGCTCCTGGGGCGGGAGGCCGCCCGCGACCGCTTCCTTCTTTGGGTCACGAGCACCTGGGCGCGGCAGATGGTCGCCGTTGCCGGGGGCAGGGTCGAAGTGTCCGGCCTGGAGAACCTGCCGCGGCAGCAGGGCGCGCTCTTCGTCGCCAACCACCAGGGCGCCTTCGATATCCCGCTCCTGATCGGCTTCGTGCCCGTGCTGAAGGGCTTCGTTTCCAAGAAGGAGAATTTCCGCCTGCCCATCGTCTCCACCTGGATGCGGCTGCTGGGCTGCATCGTCATCGACCGCGGCGACCTGCGCCAGTCGGCGGGGGCCATCGCCCGCGGCGTGCGCGACCTGAAAGCCGGGCGCTCGCTGGTGATCTTTCCCGAGGGCACGCGCAGCAAGTCGGGGCAGCTGCAGCGCTTCAAGGAAGGCAGCTTCAAGCTGGCCACGCGTTCGGGAGCCGCCATCGTGCCCCTGACCATCGACGGCTCCTACCGCCTGCTCGAGGGCAACCGCGGGCGCATCCAACCGGGAACGGTCCGGCTGCACATCCATCCCCCGGTCATCCTGGCCGATCTTGACGCCGGCCAGAGAAAAGACCCGGCGGACCTGGTGCGCGGCATCATCGCTGCACGCCTGCCGGAGCCGCCATCGGCATGAAGATCGAGCCGTTTCTCCTCGAGCGCTTTTTCGCGCGCCATGAATTCAGCGTCCGCCACCTCTTGTGCGCCTCGGATTGCGAGACCATTTCCCTCGGCGAGCTGCTGGCCTTGGAGCCGGGAGCGGCCGAGGCCTTCTCCGCCCTGCGCCTGGGCTACACCGAGACCGCCGGCGATCCGGCCCTGCGCCGGGAGATCGCCGCGCTCTACAAGGGCATCAGCGCCGACGACATCCTGGTCTTTGCCGGCGCCGAGGAGGGCATTTTCCTTTTCATGAACGCCGTGCTGTCCTCCGGCGACCACCTCATCGTGCACTCCCCCTGCTACCAGTCGCTGGCCGCGGTCGCCGGAGCCGCAGGCTGCCATGTGGCGCGATGGGAAGCGCGCGTCGAGGACGACTGGGCGCCGGCTAGCGAACAACTACCGCAAATGATCACGAAGGCCACCCGCGCCCTGGTCGTCAATTTCCCGCATAATCCGAGCGGCTATCTTCCGGCCGCGCCGCTGCTCACGGAGATCGTCGCCGTCGCCAGGCGTAACGGGCTGCTCTTGTTTTCCGACGAAGTCTACCGTTTCCTGGAATACGATGCCGCGGACCGGCTGCCGGCCGCCTGCGAGCTGTATGAGAACGCCATTTCGCTGGGGGTGATGTCCAAGGCCTTCGGCCTGGCCGGGCTGCGCCTGGGCTGGGTGGCCTGCCGCAACCCCGAGGTGCGGCGCGCCATGGTGGAGCTCAAGGATTATACGACCATCTGCACCGCCGCCCCCAGCGAATTCCTGGCGCGCCTGGCCCTGCGTCAGCGCAGCGGCATCCTGGCGCGCAACCTGGAGATCATCCGCGGCAACCTGGAATGCCTGGATGAATTCTTCTCCAGACACGAGGACTTGTTCTCCTGGCAGCGCCCCCGGGCGGGCCCGGTGGCTTTCCCGGCCGTGCGCTTCGCCGTTGCCAGCGACGATTTCTGCGCCGCGCTGCTGCGCGCGTGCGGCGTGCTGCTTGCGCCCGGTGGCCTGTTCGGGGCCGCCGCGCCGCATTTCCGCATCGGCTTCGGCCGCCGTGACTTCAAAGCAGGGATGGAAAAGCTATCCCGGTACGTGGAGCAGGCGCCCTGGGGTTGATCGTTCACCCGTCCCAGGCGGCCGGATCTTCCTGGGCTTCGAGGTGGGTGATCACGGTGGCATTGGTCAGGGCACTCCGGATCTCGGCCTCGATTTGCTCAAGCAGGTCATGACCCTGCTGGACGGTCCAGCCGCCGGGCACCAGGACGTGCATGGAGATGAAGCGCGCCGCTCCCGACTGGCGGGTAAGCAGGGCATGGAATTGCACTCCGTTGGGCTTGTGCTGCCCAAGCACCTGGTCGATCTTCTGCAATTCCAGGGGCGGGAGAGAAACGTCCATCAGGCCGAGTACCGAGGCCCGCACGATGCTTACCCCGGTCCGGATAATAATGCCTGCCACCAGTATGGCCACCACCGGGTCCAGCCATTGCCAGCCGGTTAAGGCCACCAGGATCACGCCCACGATGACTCCCGCCGATGTCCAGACGTCTGTCATCAGATGATGGGCGTTGGCGCGCAGCGTGATCGAGTCGTTTTTTATTCCGGCGCGCAGGATGACCAGGGCGACAATAAAATTGACCAGGGAGGCGACCAGTGAGATCGCCAGGCCGATTCCGAGCTGTTCAAGGGGCCGGGGATGCATCAGGCGTTGCACGGCCGCATACGTGATGGCTATGGCGGCGAACAGGATAAGCGTGCCCTCGATGCCGCTGGAAAAATATTCCGCCTTGCTGTGGCCGAACGCATGGTCCTTGTCGGCGGGCCTGGAGGCGACTTCGAGCATGAGCAGGGCAATGATCCCGCCTGCGAGGTTGACCAGGGATTCCAGGGCGTCGGAGAGCAGGCCCACCGAACCAGTGAAGAGCCATGCGGCCAGTTTCAGCCCGATGGTCGCCACGGCGGCGGCAATGGACAGCCAGGCATAGCGTTTCAGGAATGAGCGGCTTTCACTGGAGATGATGCTCATGGGGTGATTATAGCATTTTCGCAGGCCAGGTCAGCGATGGGAGCATCCGGTCCGCCGTATGCGGTCCTGTCGTTCATATGGCCACGAAGGGCTCCGGTCCTCAATCGCCGCCGCGCAGGCAGCGGTAGCTCCTGAAATTCCAGATCAGCTGCTGGATGGTGACCTTGATGATGCCGGTCACCGGGATGCAGAGCAGCAGGCCCAGGACGCCGAACATCTCGCCGCCGGTGAAGGAGATGAGCGTGTCGTCGATGAGGCGGATGAGCAGGAAGGCCGCGATGACGGGCAGGGCGGCGGACAGCGAGCCCTCGCCCACGATGCTGAGGATCACGCCCGGGATGGCGCCGACGATGGGGCCGAAGTAGGGGATCATATTGGCCAGGCCGGCCACGCTGCCGATCAGCAGAAAATAGGGGATATCCAGAAGGGCCAGGGCGGCCGCCGCCAGGGTGCCGACGCACAGGGAGACCAGCAGCTGGCCGCGGATATAGTTGCCCAGCTGGCAGTCGATCTTGTGCAGCAGGCTGACCGTCATCTCGAAATAGCGGTTGGGCAGCATGGCGACGAACGACTTTTTAAGCCGCCGGCCGTCCTTGAGCAGGAAGAAGGTCATGAAGGGGATGAGCACCAGAGCGATGGCCACCGGGAAGATGCTGGGCAGGAGCTCGATGCTGCGGTTCAGCAGGGAGTGGATGAACTTCTCGGCCCAGCGCAGGATCTCGGCGATGACGCCGGGGTTGCTCAGCCAAGGCAGGTGCTGGCGCAGCAGCGTCTTCAATTTCGCGGCCAGGGTGGCCGGGGTCTCGTTCTGCACCAGGCCGCTGAGCGTCCTGAATTCCCGGGTGATGACCGGCGCCAGGAGGGCCAGCAGCGCGGCCAGCAGCACGCTCAGGGCGAACAGGACCACGACCGTCGCCGCCGTGCGCCCCAGGCCGCGCCGCTCGAGCATGACCACCAGGGGGTTGAGAAGGATGGAGAGCACGATGGCGAGGATCAGGGGCGTGAGGACCATGCCGCTGTAGGACAGGACCCAGGCCAGCGCCGCCAGCCCCAGCAGGACCAGCCCCGCCTTGAGCAGGAAAAAGAGAAAACCGCGGTCGAACTGGATGACGATGCTGCGCTTCTGGGGCGGCAGGTTCATGGCTCGGTCCTTCCCCCCGTCTCCACGGTCAGCGTATCCATGGTGAGCCGCTGCAGGTCCAGGTTGGTCATGCGCAGGCGCCGGGCGAGCATGTTGGCCAGGGTGGACAGCAATTTGACGCCCAGCTGCGGCTTGCGGTTGATCAGGTCGAACAGGTCGGCGTGGATCAGGCTGACCAGTTGCGTCTCGCCGCCGGCCACGGCCGTGGCCGAGCGGCAATCGTCCTCCAGCAGCGCCATCTCGCCGAAAAAATCGCCCGGCCGCAGGCGCGCCAGCTCCTTCTGCCCGCACTTGGAGAAATCCCTGTAGATGCCCACTTCTCCTTCCTGCACGATGTACATGCCGACCCCGGGCTCACCCTCCCAGAAGATCACCTCGCCCTCCTTGAACCGGCGGCGATGGACCAGGCGGTCGATCTCGCGCAGCTCGCCCCTGCGCAGCCCGGAGAAGAGGGGGAGCTTCTTCAGCAGCAGGCAGGTGTCGAGGCAGGCTTCGTTCCTTTCCTTGAAAATGTTCCCCCAGAGGGAATTGATCGGGTTCATCTCTCGCCTCCGCCGTCCCGGCTCCGCCGATGGTTCAAAACTCCGCTCATGGCAATTCGCTCAGCTCGCCGGCCAGCGATTTCTGGAAATTGCCCCGGATCAGCTCCGGCTGCTCGTACTGTCCCAGCAGGAACATCAGCTTGGTGGCCGCCGCTTCGAAGGTCATGTCGCCGGCCGAGATCACGCCCATTTCCAGCAGCCGGCTCCCCGATTCGTAGAGCTGCGGCTCGATGCGGCCGCCGTGGGCCTCGCTGTCCAGGACCACCAGCTTGCCCTGGCGCAGCCAATGGTCGATGCGCGCCGGCAGGTCGCCCGTCTGCAGGGGGATGGTGCCGGCGCCGTAGGCGACGATCAGCACGGCGCGGATGTCGTCCCCCGGCTGGAAATAGTCGCAGCTGCAGCCGGGGAACAGCTTGAGGACGGCCAGCGCCGAGGAGAATTTCTCGAACATATGGAAATGGCCGCCGGGCTTGAGGATGTTGGGGCGATAGATCTCGATGTTGATGCCGACCTCGGCCAGCAGCGGGTAGTTGGGCGAAATGAAGGCGTCGTGCAGACCTCGGGGATGTCGGCGGTGGCCAGCTCCACGGCATTGATCAGGTTGTTGCGCGCATCGCTGCGCAGCTCGCCCAGCGGCTTCTGCGCCCCGGTCAGGATGACGGGCACGGGGACATTGTGCAGCATGTAGGAGAGGGCCGAGGCCGTGTAGGCCAGGGTGTCGGTGCCGTGGGTGACGACCACGCCGTCGACGTCGCCGATATGGGCCTGGATAATGGCCGCCAGCTGCTGCCAGTGGTGAAAGTTGAGCTCGGCGCTGTCGAAGACGAAGGGGATCTCCACCTGGATATCGGCGATGGCCGAGAGCTCGGGGATGACCTTGAGCAGGCTGGCGTAGAAATGGTCGGGGCGCAGCACGCCGCTCCGGCTGTCGCGGGTCATGCCGATGGTGCCGCCGGTGTGGATGAGCAGGATCTTCTTTTTCATGGTTTTCCGCTATATGACAGGTTATAATCGCGGTCACGGGCAAAGTCAATAGGGGAAAGAGCTACACGAGCTCGGTATACGGTAGACGGTTTACGGTGGACGGTAAGAGCGGAAACGAACTGTTGTGACAAGTGACGAGGAAGAAGGGCATCGCGATGGAAATGCTTCAAAGGGAAAAGGAAAAAGGTAAAAGTAAAAAAATATTCAAATCCCAAGCACCAAACCATGAATAAGATCCTATCTTATTTCTTGCCGTCTACCGTCTACCGTGCACCGTACACCGAGTGCTGTTTTCTTGCTTTATATTTATTCCTTTTTACCTTATACTTTTTCCTTAATTGCGAGGAACAATGATCAAGGAAGAAACGATCAACGCGGCGACGCATGGTTTGGGCGCCGTTCTGGGCGGTGCGGGGCTGGCCGTGCTGGTGGTCCTGGCCGCCCTGCGCGGCGACGCCTGGCATGTCGCCAGCTGCAGCATCTACGGCGGCACGCTGGTGCTGCTCTTCACCAGCTCCACGCTCTACCATAGCTGCCGCGGGCCGCGCATCAAGCACGCGTTCCGCATCGTCGACCACGCCTCCATCTACCTGCTCATCGCCGGCACCTACACGCCCTTCCTGCTGGTCCACCTGCGCGGCGGCTGGGGCTGGAGCCTCTTCGGGGTCATCTGGGGGCTGGCGCTGGCCGGCATCGTCTTCCAGGTCTTCTTCGTCCACCGCTTCCGCCTGGCGCAGACGCTGATCTACCTGGGCATGGGCTGGCTGGTGGTGGTCGCCGCCAAACCGCTGCTGGCAAAGGTCCCCGGGGGCGGGCTCCTGTGGCTGCTGGCCGGCGGCCTGTGCTACACGCTGGGAGCGGTCTTTTATCTGTGGAAGAAGCTTCCCTATCACCATGCTGTCTGGCACCTCTTCGTCCTGGGCGGCAGCGTGTGCCATTACTTTGCGATATTGCTTTATGTAATTCCATGATCTCGAGATGTTAGACATTAGACGTTAGAAGTTAGATGTTAGATGTTAGCAAGAGAAAGAAAAGAATAGAATCGGTATCTACAGAGCATAAGATCTGATGGATGCGGTTTTCCCGCTAACGTCTACTACTAACGTCTGACGACTAACGTCTGACGTCTGATTATACGAACTCGACCTTGACCACCGACGTATCGATCAGCTTGTCGCCCTTTTCGCTGAAGTGGATCAGGTACTTGCTCGACGATATTTTCTCGATGATGCGGCCGCGCCCGAAGATGGGGTGGACGATGAAACGGCCGTCTCGCCGCGCCTCGACGCGGGCGTCGCTTTTGCCGGTGGCGGCGCCGGCGGCCCGGGCCACGGCGGGGAAAATGCCGTCGATGATCTCGTTCGCCGAATATACGGGCAGGTAGGACGACGCGCCGATCTGCTGCAGGAAGAACGACGGCCGGTCGGAGGCGGTGGAGACGACGAGCAGCTGGCTGGCCCGGGTGCTGGCCACGTAGAACAGGCGCCGCTCCTCCTCGATCTCGTCGCGCTCCTTGCGCAGGAAAAAAGGCATGTAGGCCGAGTTGATGCCGCTGACGATCACGGTGGGGAACTCCAGCCCCTTGGCGTTGTGCATGGTCAGCAGGAACACCTCGGTCTTCTCGCCGCCGCGGGCCTCGCGGGGCTCCAGGGTCATGCGGTCCAGCAGGTCGCTGAACGGGGCGCCGGGATTCTCCGCCTCCCACTTGCCGATGAATTCCCGCAGTTCGGCGATGTTCAGCAGCCGCTCCTCTTCCTCTTTTTCCTCGAGCATCTCCAGGTACCCCGATGCCTGCAGCAGGCGTCCCAGGATCTCGGCGACGGCGAGGCCGCCCTGGGCCCGGTTCAGCTCGCGCAGCAGCGTGAACAGCGGCCGGGAATTGAACTTGTCGTTCAGGCACTGCTCCAGCGCCGCGAACAGGGGCAAACCCTTCTCGCGGGCGAAGCCGCGCAGGGTCTCCAGGGTGCGGCTGCCGATGCCCAGGGGCAGGAACTCCACCAGGCGCTGGAAGGCCAGGTCGTCGGCCGGGTTCAGCGCCAGGCGCA
>JALOLA010000095.1 GCA_025456205.1 Acidobacteriota bacterium
TTTTCCGCTCACTATATCCTGGTGCGGAGGGGTGCCGGAGCGGTTGAACGGGACGGTCTCGAAAATCGTTATGGGGGGTGACCCCCATCCAGGGTTCGAATCCCTGCCCCTCCGCCATATTTTACTTGTGTCGAATTGAATCTCATCGATGTGCGCGATCCACTAATTTTAAAATGACGCTTCGGGGCAGGGATCTGCGAGCGCAGCGAGCTCATCCCACCTCCTCCGTTTGTTTTAACTTTCGTTAAAATCTGGATCTATCATTTCCAGATTTACCTTTGTCTAAATAAACAATCGGAGATGGGATCTGCGAGCGCAGCGAGCTCATCCCACCTCCTCCGCCATTTTTTAGAACAAATCATTTCTTTACAAGGCAGGACTATGTTTAAAAATGGCGGAGGAGGTGGGAACTGCGACCCTTGGGAGCTCATCCCTCCCTCTCCGTTTCTTTTATCCTTTGTTAAAATCTCTTACATCAAGTTGCGGGAAAAAGGCGCTTCTGCTATCGTGAGTTGGCCGGAAAGGGGAAAGCCATGCACCGTCAATCTCTATCGCTTTGGCCCCTGGCGGGGCTGCTGGCCATTGTCCTGGCAACAGCGTGCGGCCGGTCGCCTGGCAGCCTGCGCATCAGCGGCCTTTACCTGGGGATGGCGCTTGACGATGCCCTGTTGGCGGCGGAGGAACTGTACCGCCGGGTCGAGGGGGCGGCATTCAAGCCGGTGCGCTGGAGCCAGATGGACAGCTTCACCGTGCATGCCGACCGGACGCCGGCGCTGGACATTGTGATCGGCGCCCGCGACGGCCGCGTGCGTTTGATCATCCTCAATCCCGGGTTGGCCGAGCGGATTTATGAAGCGAAGGGCCTGAGCGCCGTACAGCTGGCGCAGCGCTTCGCCGCCGGGCACGGGCTGCAGGCCATGGAGCACGGCATCAACGACAATACGCCGCGGCCCGAGCACTACTGGCAGTTTGTCAGCCGGCGTGGTTGGAAGGTCGTTATCGACGAGGACAAAAACATCGTTCTCTCGTTCTGGCGCGGCACGCCGGGCGAGAAATTCTGATCCAGGGGAGGAAACTATGAACCGGGCGAGAAAAATCCTGCTGTACGCCATGCTGCTGCTGCTGACGATCGCCTACGCCGGGTTGATCGACCAGGCTTTCGCCGTCTTCCGCCAGTTCCTCTCGCGGCAGTCGTTGACCGCCTTGCCTGTCCCGACCCTGTGGCTCAGCCTGCACCCGCTCCCATGGCAACTCCTGGCCTTCGCCTCGCTGCTGCTCAATTTCTTCTGGGCGCGGCGCGGCGAGACAAAACACGCCGACAGTCGCAGCCATCTCTACGCGGCGGTACTGCATGCCCACTGGCTGCTGCTCTGCCTGATCGCGCACGCGCTGGGCATGCTGCTGCCTTTCATCGTCCGGGTCTACGTCATAGACTGACCGCCGCTTTTTTCACGCCGTCGTCCCCGCGAGGGGCCAAGGCTCTATGCCGCGGGCCTTTTGAAATTCCTCAGGATATAGACGAACCCCGCGAACACGATCAGCCCCAGGATCAGGAACACGGCCAGGTCGCGGAACAGGAAGGTCGGGTCTTTTTTCAGCCACATGATGATGCCCATGGCGTTGACGGCGACGACCATGGTGCAGAAGAAGCCGTAGAACATGAACTGGATGGGGAACGACGAGGCGGGGCGCGTCCAGAGCAGGTAGACGCTGAGCAGGCCCAGGGGGATGGTGAAGCCCAGGTCGAAGACGCGCACCAGCCAGAAGGCGGTCGGGGCGATATCGTAGCCGCGGGTGGTGCCCCTGGCCATCACCTCGAAGACCTCCTTCATCCACATGGCGGCGAATGCCAGCATGAAAAACACGAGCAGGGCGGAGTAGACGGCGAGCCCTTTTCTGTTGAAGCGGGCGGAACGGTCCCTGGGGAAGACCGAGAGCGAATAGAGCATGACCAGCACGGCCGCGACCAGGATGAACAGGAAATGAAAAAAATACTTCTCGCTGTTGCCGGTGTAGGCGGGGGAGCTCCATTCCCAGCCGATGGTGTAGCTCAGGACAAAGTAGATGAGGTAGAGCGGGGTCAGCAGCAGCAGGTACTTAGCCACGGCCCTGCGCAGCCAGAGGGCGATGCCGCCGGCCAGCGAGATCAGGCTCAGCAGGAAGAGGTTCACCACGTCCTGGCCGAGGATCTGGTTGTTGATGACCGGGTGGGACTTGTAGCGGATGTTGCCCAGGAACAGCGGGCCCTGGAGCGCCAGGTAGACCAGCAGCACGCCCGTGACCACGGCCAGCAGGCCGACCAGGATGCGCTCGAATTCACTGCCGAACGCGTTGTCTTTTTCCATGCGGGACCTCCATGCGCCCGTTATTGTAGGCGAAAAGGATTAGTGCGACAAGAGGGAAGCGTGGTTCTTTGTACATAGCATTCGGCAGACGGAAAGTAGGAAGAATATGTTGAGCACTCAGGGTCTTTTCGCGTTACGCGTTACGCGTTACGCGTTACGCGTCACGGCAGTTCGTTTTATGCTTGTTGCTTTCGGGCTCTGCCTGGGTTACAATGTTCCCATGATCCTGAGCCCCAAGCAGCTCCGCAAGCGGCGGCGATTCCTCGCTTTCATCCCTTTTCTTTTTCTGGCCGTCCTGCTGGCCTGGCTCATCATCCCCGGCCGCGAGGCCGCAAGGGAAGCCGGGCCAGCCTTCCATGACCTGATCCTCTCAGAGGCCCAGGAGGTCCAGGTGAGCATCATCCCGGGCGACTGCTGCGCCGTGGCGCTCGAGCGCGGCGGCATGGATGCCCGCGAGGCGGCGCGCCTGGTCCAGGACGTCAAGCCGGCCTATGACCTGGCGCGCATCCGCAGCGGCCAGACCATGACCCTTTTCTTCGAGAACGACCTGCTGCGCAACCTGGTCTATGCCATCGACCGCGACCATTTCCTGGCGGTCCAACGCGATGGCAGCGGCGTTTTTCGCGGCCGCGTCGCCGCCGTGCCCTATGAAGTGCGCCAGGAGACCGTGCGCATCCGCATCGAAAATTCCCTCTACGAGGCCACCCTGGCCGCCGGCGAGATGATCGAGCTGTTCGAGCCCCTGTCGCGCATGTTCGAGTACGACGTCGACTTCAACCGCGACATCCAGCCCGGGGACATTGTCTCCGCGGTGCTGGAGAAGAAATACCTCGACAACAAGCTGGCCGCCTACGGCGATATCCTGGCGGCGGAACTGCGCAACAACGGCAAGAGCATCCGCGTGGTGCGCTATCCCGCCCCCGGCGGCGGCGCCGGTTATTTTCACCCGGACGGCCGCTCGACCAAGCGCATGTTCCTGCGCTGCCCCCTGCCCTTCGTCCGCGTCACCTCGCGCTACGGCATGCGCCGCCATCCGGTGCTGGGCTATTCGCGGCGGCACAACGGCACCGATTTCGCCGCCCCCTACGGCACCCCGGTGCGCGCCACCGCCTCGGGGGTCGTCAGCGCCCGCGGCCGCGACAACGGCCGGGGCAACTACGTGATCGTCCGCCACGGCAATGGCTTCGCCAGCCATTACTACCATCTGCAGCGCTTCGCCGCCGGCCTGCGCGCCGGTCAGCGCGTCGACCAGGGGCAGGTGATCGGCACCGTGGGCAGCACCGGCCTGTCGACCGGCCCGCACTTGCACTACGGCCTGGTGCAGAACGGCCGCTACCTCAACCCGCTGCGCCTGCAGTCGCCCAGCACGGCGCCGCTGCCGAAGGAGCAGCTTGCCGAGTTTCAGGCCTACTGCGCCCGCATCCTGGCCCCAATCAGCGGCCCGACACCGAGCCTGGGAGCGCCGCCGTCCCCGCTCAAGCCCGGGCCGGGCGCGCTGCCCCTCACCCCCGGCCGCTCCCTCGAGCGGCGTTGAGCGGCCGCCTCACTTTTTGCGATACACTCCCGCCATCTTCCCGATAGTCGCGGCCAGCAGCCGTCGCAGCTCGGGCGGTTCCAGCACTTCGGCGTCGCCGCCGAAGGGCAGGATGTCGCGGACCACCTCGCGGAAATCGGCCACCGGGAATTTCAGCAGCAGCGTGCCATCGCCCGGCTCCTCGCTCTCCTGGCCGGGGAACCAGACCTGTTCGCGGACCGCGCGGGCGCCCGCCCCGCTGAAGCGCAGCACGACGCGGATGGGCGGGCCGGCGAAGAAAATGCCGTAGCGCTCCTCGATCTGCGCTTTGATCGCTTCCGGTTTCACCGGGCTGGCGACGGGGCGGACGAGCACCTCCGCCTGCCGTACCCGCGACAGCAGGAAATCGCGAACCGCCCGGCGCTCGTGGCACCAGGCGATGAGGTGCCAGTTGCCCATGTAGACCAGCAGGTGCAGAGGGTCTACTGTCCGTGCCGTCAGGCCGGCGTCCACCTGGGGGAGCGTCCGCTGCGCCTCCGCCGCGACGTAGCCCGGGGCGTAGGTGATGGCCAACTGCCTCTCGCGCACCAGGGCCTTGAGTACTGCGGAGAAAACGGCGGGCTCGACACGCGTGTAGCGGACGTTCTTCAGCGAGACCTTCTCTTCCAGGCGCAGCAGGTCGAGGTCCATGTCGTTGCTGACCTTGCGCAGGAACAGGTCGAATTTCCTTTTCAGGCCGCGGTCGGGGAGGGCGGCGGCCAGGCGCCGGGCTACGACCAGCGAGACGATCTCTTCCTCCGATACCCACAAGCCGGGAAACTGGAAGTTCTCCCGGGAATAGTAGTAGCCGCTGTGTTCGCTGGAATACTCGATGGGCGCCTCGAGGAAAAGGCGCATGAACTCGATTTCGCGAGCGGCCTGGCGGCGCGATATCTCGAATTTTTCCGCGAGATCGGCGATCTTTGGGTATTTTTTCGCCTGCAGGCGGCCGTGGAACCACAAATAACGCTCATACGCGAGTTTCTTGGCCATGGGCGCTTTATAGCAGGACCGGGCAATATTTGCAATTTGCCGCAAAGTCCGTCTTTTTCGCGAAATTCAAGGGAAATCGGGTTTTTCCGGGATGGTTCAAAAAAATGAATGCCGCCTCTTTTTTTTATTGACAACTACTGTAGTTACATTTATAATTCTACCTGTAGACACTATATGTAGAGGAAAAAAGTGAGAAAAATGAGAATAAAGCGCCACTACTTTAAATCATGGATTTTCCTGGTTGCGATCATTGTTTTTATCATCCCCAACACTGCCTTTGCAGCGTCTACCGGAACGTCCAACTTGCTCAGGCAGTTCGGTTCAGGTTATTCCTCGGCGGGCGGCGACTATATCAGCGCCAGTATCGCCAATGGCGGATTAAATCAGCCTTATCATTATTATATCGAAGTGCCGGCGGGATTGAACCGGCTCAGGGTTTCGATTTTTGACGCCGATGTGGGGCGGGGATCCGAAAATGATTGGCTCAGCGGCAGTTGGAACACCTCCTGCACCTACACCTTGTATGATCCCAGCGGCACCAACCGGGGCAGCATAACCGGCAGCGCAACACAAGGAAACAACGGTGCCTGGCAGAATATTCTAAGCACAACGAGTAACCTGATCCCCGGTCACTGGCAGCTGGTTGTCAATATGACGTCAGCTGTCACGACTGGAGATGATTTAAACGGCTACGGTATCCGGGCCGACAATGGTGATGCCACGACTGGTGGCACGGAATTGAATGTCTACGCTGAATCGTTCATCCCCATCGGCCGGGTCGGTACCGGCAGCTCGACCAATACCTTCTATCCCTATTTTACCTCCGGCTGCACCGTGGACTATAATGACTGGGACGGCGACAATCTTAGCACTCATACATATAGAAGTCGGACCGGTGAGAATACCGGCTCTTTCAGCGGTTCTGGCGCGACGGCCTGGCGGAACAACCCGATCTTGAATTATGAAACCGACCTGATCAACAATGATACCGGGATCTGGACCTGGACCGGGACCTATACGGATACCGGGGCCGGCGGCAATTTCGGCGTCTTCTACGCCGGCAACTACCAGGCGGCCGACCCACCGCCTACCAGCCAGCCGCAGGCGGATACCTTCAGGGTTTATCTCCCCCGTGATGGCGCGGTTGGCAATGTCCCTAACAAGCCTTTCATCACTCAGAAGCTCAGCTTCGTTTCCGGCCCCAATCCGCCGGCTGTGGGCAACCCGACCCGCGTGCGCGTGGAGATCGCGGTCTTCAA
>JALOLA010000096.1 GCA_025456205.1 Acidobacteriota bacterium
TCGTGGGTGGCGATGATGGTGGTGATGCCGCTGGCGTTGATCTTCTCGAAGATGCGGATGATCTCGATGGAGAGCTCGGTGTCCAGGTTGCCGGTGGGCTCGTCGGCGATGAGGATCTTGGGATTGCCGATGACGGCGCGGGCGATGGCCACGCGCTGCTGCTCGCCGCCGGAGATGTGGGACGTCAGGTAGCGCTTGCGGTGGCTCAGCCCGACCAGGGCCAGGGTGCTGTTGACCTTGTTCTCGATCGCCGCCCGCTTCTCGCCGCGCACCAGCAGCGGCACGGCCACGTTCTCCTGCACGGTATGGTTCATCAGCAGCTTGAAGTCCTGGAACACGATGCCGATCTGCCGGCGCAGACGGTACAGGCGGGCCGGCGGGATGAGGGTGCTGTTGACCGAGTCGATGAGGATCTGCCCCTTGCTGGGCGCCTCCTCCTTGTAGATCAGCTTGAGCAGGGTCGATTTTCCCGCACCCGAGGCGCCGGTGAGAAAGATGAACTCGCCGCGCCCGATGGCCAGGTTGATGTCGCTCAGGGCCTCGTTGGAGCGGTAATACTGCTTGTAGACATGAAAGAACTGGATCACGGACGGGAGAGCAGGCGCCGGCCGGCGGCGGCGATATCGGCCGCGGTCAGCCGGAAATGGGCGTACAGGTCCTCCGGCTTGCCGGAGCGGCCGAACTGGTTGTCCATGCCCATGAGGGCCATCGGCACCGGGGCGTGCTGGGCCAGGAACTCGGCGCAGGCGCCGCCCAGGCCGCCGCGCACCGAGTGGTCCTCCACGGTGAGGATATGGCCGGTTTGGCGGGCGTAGCGCAGCAGGACGTCGCCGTCCAGCGGCTGCAGGCTGGAGAAATCGATGACCGCGGCCGCCACCTTCTCGGCTGCCAGCAGCTCGGAGGCCGCCAGCGCCTTCTCGACCATGGCCCCCATGGCCACCAGCGTGATGTCGCCGCCGTCGCGCAGCACGGGCGCCTTGCCCAGCTCGAAGCGGTGTTCCGGGCCGAAGAGGGTCAGCAGGTTGTTGCGCGTCAGGCGGATGAAGAACGGCCCCGGGGTGGCGGCGGCGAATTCCACGGCCCGCGCCGTTTCAATGGCGTCGGCCGGGACGATGACGGTCAGCCCGGGCAGGGCGCGCGCCAGGGCGACGTCCTCCAGCGCCTGGTGGGTGGCGCCGTCCTCGCCGACGCCCAGCCCGGCGTGGGTGCCGACCAGCTTGACGTTGGCCCGGTTGTAGCACACCGACTGCCGCACCTGGTCGAAGACGCGGCCGATGAGGAAGGCGCAGAACGAGCTGGCGAAGACGGTCTTGCCGGTGAGGGCGATGCCGGCCGCCGTGGAGACCATGTCCTGCTCGGCCAGGCCCATGTCGATGAAGCGTCCGGGGAACTCCCTGGCGAAGACCTGGGTCTGGGTGGACTTGGCCAGGTCGGCGTCGAGGACGACCAGGTCGGGATTCTCGCGCCCCAGCCGGAGCAGGGTCTGGCCGTAGGCGCCGCGCAGGCTTTCAACGGCCATGGCCGAGCTCTGCCAGCGCCGTCGCCGTTTCCTGGGCGCTGGGCGCCTGGCCGTGGAAGTTGACGTTGTTCTCCATGAAGGAAACCCCTTTGCCCTTGACGGTGCGGGCGATGACCATGGTCGGCTTCTCCTGCTCGCCATTGAAGGCGGCCAGGGCGCCGGCGATCTGGTCGAAGTCGTGGCCGTCGATCTCCTCGACCCGCCAGCGGAAGGACTGCCACTTGTCGCGCAGCGGGGCGATGTCCTTGATGGCGCTCACCCGGCCGTCGATCTGCAGGTCGTTGTAGTCCAGGAATACGCAGAGATTGGCCAGGCGGTGGAAGCCGGCGGTCATGGCCGCCTCCCATATCTGCCCTTCCTGCGACTCGCCGTCGCCGATGAGGGCGAAGACGCGCGCGGCGCTGCCGACAGGGCGGAGGCGCAGGCCCATGGCCATGCCGCTGGCCATGGACAGGCCCTGGCCCAGCGAGCCGGTGGAGGCCTCGACCCCGGGCGTATCCAGGCGGTGCGGGTGGCCCTGCAGGCTGGAGCCGGCCTGGCGCAGCGTCTCGAGCGCCTCCAGGGGAAAATAGCCGCGTTCGGCCAGGGCGGCGTACAGCACCGGGGCGGCGTGCCCCTTGGAGAGGACGAAGCGGTCGCGGTCGGGGAGGTCGGGGCGGAGCGGGTCAATGCGCATTTCACGGAAGTACAGGGTGGCCAGGATCTCCACCGCGGACAGGGAGCCGCCGGGATGCCCCGACGCGGCGCGGCTGATCATGCGGATGATGTGGACGCGCATGCGGCGGGCGGTCTCGCTCAGCTCGGTCCGTTCACAATCGGTCATGCGCGGGCTCCCCGGCGGAAAACGGCGTCAGGCTTCCGCCTCGTCGACGATCTTCTTGTAAAGGATCCGGCCGCAGCTCTCGCAGATCATCACGTCGCTGGACAGGATCAGCTCGCTCAGGACCTGGGGGCGGATCTTGATGTTGCATACTCCACAGAAGTCGGTGTTCACGTAGGAGACCACCTTGCCGGCCTTCTTGACATACAGGTTGTCGTACGCCTTGAGGAGCTTGGCGTCGACCCGCTGGCGCAGCTCCTTCTTGTTGCGGTTCTCCTCGGCCAGCTTGTTCTTGTGATACTCCAGGTTGCTGAGCATGTCCTTGATCTGCTGGTTGTAGGCGTCGGCGATCTTCTTGAACTCGCTCTCGGCGTCGCGGATATTGCCCATGATCTCGTCGGATTCGATCATCTTCTCGATGATCTTCTCTTCCACCGCGACGATGTTGGCCTCCTCGAACTTGATCTCGTTGCTGAAGCCCTGGAACTCCTTGTTGGTGGTCACCTTCTTCATCTGTTCCTTGTACTTGCCGATCTTGTCGCGGATGGCGACGATCTCGCGCTCCAGCTTTTTCCTGTCCTCGCTGTTGCCGTGGAGTTTTTTCTTGGCCTTTTCGATCATGTCGGAGCGGGAGTCACGCTCGTCCTCGAGTTCCTTGATCTTGAGCGGGATCTCCTTGATGACGGCTTCGATCTCTTTCAGTTGGTCGTCTTTCTGCTGCAGCGCGTATAAAATGTCAAGTCCTTCTTTCAAGAAAGCTCCTTGTACTGGCCGCTTGTACTGGGCCTACCAGGATTCGAACCTGGAACCAACCGGTTATGAGCCGGTAGCTCTAGCCGTTGAGCTATAGACCCCTGCCAGAAGCTAGAGTAGCAAAATCAGGCTCACGTGTCAAGACCGCCTCCCGGTTTTTTCAGCGGCATCTCCTCTTTCCGCGCCCTGGCGTGTTGACAATTTTTGTTATTATGGGGTATAAATATGAAAATGAAAAAAATCACCCTCCCGGCCGCGATCCTCTTCCTGACCTTGCCCTGCTTTTCTTTTTTCCCGTTCTTCCACGGCGCCCGCTCACTGGCCCTGGGCTATTCGTCTTTGGCTTTCAACTACGACGTCAACGCCCTGCACCTCAACCCCGCCCTGCTGGGCTCGCTGGCCGTGCCGCTGGGGGGCTACCAGTACGACAGCAGCAGCCTCGATTTCCGCGACATCAGCGGCCGGCTGGCGGCGGCGCGCGCCTTCGGCCTGGATGACTTTGCGGCCCTGGCGGAAAAAAGCCGGGAAGCCGTCCTGGCCGAGCTCAACGCGGCATTCAGCGCCGACTCCGCCATCAACGGCTTCCGCATGCGCGGCCCCGGCTACGCCGGCAAGGGCTACGCGCTCTCCATCGCCACGGTGGACGCGGCAATCGTCCGCCCCCTGGACAGCCCGGTGCTGGCCAAGCCCGTCGCCGAGATCAGCAATGCCGACATCGCCTCGCTGCGCGTGCGCTTCACCGGCTTCCATTATTCCGATTACGCGCTGGCGGTCGCCTTCCCCGTATCGCAGGGGCTGGCCGTCGGCGCCACCCTGCACTACCTCAAGGGCAGGAACACCGTGTTCGACGCCGCCCTCAGCGCCGCCCCCCTCGCCGGCGGCGCCGACGCCGCGGAGCTCCTGGAGGCCGCCTGGTCCGACCCCGGCAACGGCTTCTCCAAGTTCAACTTCGATCTCGGGGCCGGCATCGAGCTCGGCCAGCATTTCAAGGCGGGCTTCGTGGTGAAGAACGCCGGCGACCCGGTCATCGCCACGGAAGCGGGCGAGCTGCGGCTGGCCCGCCGCCTGGTGGCCGGCCTGGTCTTCCGCCCCGACGCCCAGCTGGGGATCTACCTGGACGTCGACCTGGCCAAGGGCGACCTGTTCCATAACGGCGAAGAGGTGCAGCCTTTCTCGCTCGGGGTGGAAAAGGGCCTTTTCCAGAACAAGCTGTTCCTGCGCGCCGGGCTCCTGAGCGACCTGGCCGCCAAGTATTTCGTGGGCCGCAAGGCCAACGTGCTGTACGGCTTCGGCTGCGGTTTCAACCTGGGAAACTTCCTTATCGACCTGGCCCTGGGCCTCGACCCGCAGGGCCGGGTGAAAAATCTCGGGGTTTCGGGTTTTTACGCGATCCGATGAAAAAATTGACAATTCAATTTTCATCCTCTACAATATAAACAATGGCTATGAGATTAGGAGATTTTCTACTTAAGGAAAGGAAGATCACGGAGGAAAAGCTCCAGCACGCCCTGGAAGTGCAGAAGAAGGAGCCGGGCAAGCTGGGCAGCGTCCTGATCCGCCTGGGCCACGTGACCGAGGAGGACATCGCCCAGGTGCTGAGCAAGCAGTTCGGCTACCCGTCGATCAACCTCTCCAAGTTCGAGATCGACGACAAGGTGATCGAGCTGATCAAGCCCGACATCGCCCGCAAGCACGTGGTCATCCCCATCCACCGCATCGGCTCCAACCTGACGCTGGCCATGGCCGACCCGTCCAACCTGTTCGTGCAGGAGGAGATCCGCTTCTCGACCAACCTGCGCATCCAGGCGGTCATCGCCCCCGAGTCGTCGATCCTGGAGGCCATCGACAAGTACTACGGCTCCTCCACCGGCATCGAGGCCCAGAAATTCCTCGACGAGATCGAGTTGAGCGAGGATTCCAACGTCGAGGTCATGGAGATGAAGGATGACGACCTCTCGACGGATGGGGACATCGACGAGGACGCCCCGGCCATCAAGCTGGTCAACCTCATCTTCAACGATGCCATCATCAAGGGGGCGTCGGACATCCATTTCGAGCCCTACGAGAAGGAGTTCCGCGTGCGCCTGCGCATCGACGGCGTACTGCACGAGTACATGAAGCCGCCGATGAACCTGAAGAACAAGGTCACCTCCAGGCTCAAGCTCATCGCCGGCATCGACATCGCCGAGAAGCGCCTGCCCCAGGACGGGCGCATCAAGACCAAGATCGACACCAGCACGGCCAAGAAGGTCGTCGACATGCGCGTTTCCTCGCTGCCCACCATCCACGGCGAGAAGATCGTCATCCGCATCCTGGACAAGGACCAGCTGAAGCTCGACCTGACCCAGCTCGGCTTCGAGCCCAGCTCGCTGCAGAAGTTCGAGCGCAACATCAAGGAGCCCTGGGGCATCATCCTGGTCACCGGCCCCACCGGCTCGGGCAAGACCAACACGCTCTACTCCGCCGTCTCCAAGCTGAACGACGACGAGGTGAACATCCTGACCGCGGAAAACCCCGTGGAGTTCAACATCTTCGGCATCAACCAGGTCAACATCAAGGAGCAGATCGGCCTGACCTTCCCGGCCGCCCTGCGCACCTTCATGCGCCAGGACCCGAACATCATCCTGGTGGGCGAGATCCGCGACTTCGAGACCGCCGACATCGCCATCAAGGCCGCCCTCACCGGCCACCTGGTGCTCTCGACCCTGCATACCAACGACGCGCCGTCGACCATCGCCCGCCTGGTCAACATGGGCATCGAGCCCTTCCTGGTGGCCACGGCCCTGCGCCTGGTCCAGGCCCAGAGGCTGATCCGCCGCCTGTGCGGCAACTGCAAGTCCGTGGCCAAGATCCCGGCCCAGACCCTCATCGAGATCGGCTTCACCCCCGAGGAGGCCAAGGCCATCCAGATCTTCGAGCCCAAGGGCTGCGACAAGTGCAACAACACCGGCTACAAGGGCCGCGTCGGCCTGTTCGAGGTCATGGAGCTCGACGAGGAGATCCGCAGCTGCGGCAGAAGGCCAAGGAAAAGGGCATGCTCACCCTGCGCATGAGCGGGCTGGAGAAGATCAAGATGGGCGTGACCTCGATCGAGGAAGTGCTGAGGGAAACGTCCAAGATGTAAGGAGAGAGACATGGCATTGCCGCTTCCGCAGCTTCTGAAGATCATGGTCGACGAGGGCGGGACCGACCTGCATATCACCACCAACTCGCCGCCGCTGATCCGCGTCCACGGCCTGCTCAAGAGGATCGAGCACCCGACCCTCTCGCCGGCCGAGACCAAGCAGATGATCTACAGCATCCTCAACGACAACCAGAAATACAAGTTCGAGGAGAACTGGGAGCTCGACTTCTCCTTCGGCATCAAGGGCCTGGCCCGCTTTCGCGCCAACGTCTTCATGCAGCGCGGCGCCGTCGCCGGCGCCTTCCGCCGCATCCCCTACGAGATCTGGTCTTTCGAAAAGCTGGGGCTGCCGGCCATCGTGCCCATGATGACCAACAAGGCGCGCGGCCTGATCCTGGTGACCGGGCCCACCGGCTCGGGCAAGACCACCACCCTGGCCTCGATGATCGACAAGGTCAACAAGGAAAACCCGGTGCACATCATCACCATCGAGGACCCCATCGAGTACCTGCATTCGCACCGCAAGGCCATGGTCAACCAGCGCGAGCTGCACGCCGACACCAAGAGCTTTCCCATGGCGCTGCGCTCGGTGCTGCGCGAGGACCCGGACGTCGTGCTGATCGGCGAGATGCGCGACCTGGAGACCATCCAGGCGGCCATCACCATCGCCGAGACCGGCCACCTGACGTTCGCCACCCTGCACACCAACTCGGCGGCCCAGACCATCAACCGCATCATCGACGTCTTTCCGCCGCACCAGCAGGACCAGGTGCGCACCCAGCTCTCCATGAACCTGGAGGGCATCGTCACCCAGGCGCTGCTGCCCAAGGCCGACGGCCGCGGCCGCTGCCTGGCCGTGGAGGTGCTGATCCCGACGCCGGCCATCCGCCACCTGATCCGCGACAACAAGATCCACCAGATCTATTCGTCCATGCAGATGGGCCAGGAAAAGTTCGGCATGATCACCTTCAACCAGTCCCTGGCCAATCTGTATTTCAAGCGCGACATATCGCTGGAGCTGGCGATGAGCGTCTCGCATAACTCCGAGGAGCTGCAGGAGCTGGTCAACCGCGGCCCGACGGCCCTCAGCACCCAGTTCAAGACGGGCCATGCCCAGGGCGCCGGCGCCGGCAAGTCTCATTAACCAAGGGGGGGAAACATGCCCATATTCAAATACCGGGGAAAGAACAAGGTCGGCAGCATCATCGAGGGCGAGCGCACCGCCCGCAGCGCCAACGAGATCATCTCCGCCCTGGAAAAGGAGCAGATCCAGGTCCTGAGCGTCGAGCGCAGGAAGCTCAAGCTGAACCTGCCCTTCGTCGGCAAGAACCGCGGCGTCTCGCTCAAGACCATCGCCGTCTTCAACCGCCAGCTCTCGGTCATGTTCAACGCCGGCCTGCCCATCACCCAGGCCATCGGCATCCTCGGCGCCCAGCAGAAGGACAAGTTCTTCCAGGGCGTGCTCCAGGAGGTGCGCAAGGACGTGGAGGCCGGCGCCAACCTTTCCAACGCCATGCGCAAGCACCCCAAGGTCTTCAACGACCTCTACACCAGCATGATCCAGGCCGGCGAGGCGTCGGGCAACCTGGACACCATCCTGCTGCGCCTCTCGCAGTACGTCGAAAGCATGAACAAATTGGTCGGCAAGGTGAAATCGGCCCTGGCCTATCCCATCGCCGTCCTGATCATCGCCTTCGTGCTCACCGGCGTCATCCTGTGGAAGGTCGTGCCGGTGTTCACCGACATGTTCTCGCAGTTGGGGGCCGAGCTGCCGCTGCCCACGCAGATCGTGGTCGGGGCCAGCAATTTCCTGGTCGCCAACTTTTTCTGGGTGATCCTGATTATCATCGGCATCCTGTTCGCCTTCCGCTCCTATTACAACACGTTCAAGGGCCGGCGCGTGATCGACAACATCAAGCTGAAGATCTGGGTGTTCGGCGAGCTGCTGACCAAGGTGGCCGTGGCCCGCGTCACCCGCACCCTGGCCACGCTGCTCACCTCCGGCGTCGAGATCATCGAGAGCATGACCATCACCGCCAAGACGTCGGGCAACTCCATCATCGAGGACGCGGTGCTCAAAAGCCGGGCCCTG
>JALOLA010000041.1 GCA_025456205.1 Acidobacteriota bacterium
GTAGCCCTTGTGGCGCTGAGCACGTTCGCCTTCGCTGAATTCAAGATCGCCATCATCAATCCCCAGGCCGTATTGCAGGCTTCGGTGAAAGGCAAGGAAGCCATCGGGCGGCTGCAGGCGCTGCAGCTGGCCAAGCAGAAGAGATACGAAGCCATGCAGAAAGAGATCGACGCCCTGGAAAAAGAGGCCCTCTCCCCGGCCCTGAACGCAGAGGCCCGCGACCGGAAGACCCAGGACCTGGCCAACAAGCGGATCGAGATCAAGCGCTTCGCCGAGGACGCCCAGAAGGAGACCATGGCCGCCCAGCAGAAGGAGTTCGAGAAGATCCAGAACGACCTGATGCCCATCATTGAGAAGATCGCCAAGGAGAACGGCTACGCCATGGTCCTCGACCTGAACACGGCCGGCGTGACCTTCTTCGAACCCGGCATCGACATCTCCGAGAAGGTGGTCAAGGCCTACGACGCCCAGTCCGCCGCCGCACCGGCCCCTGCCGCCAAGAAATGAACTGTCCCCTGACCATCGAGGACATCAAGAAAATCCTGCCCCACCGCTATCCCTTCCTGCTGGTGGACCGGGTGACCGCCTGCGACGGGTCGAAGACCATCCAGGGCTACAAGAACGTCACCGGCAACGAGGACTTCTTCCAGGGGCACTTCCCCGGCAACCCGGTCATGCCGGGGGTGCTGGTCATCGAGGCCCTGGCCCAGCTGGGCGCGGCGCTGCTGATGCAGCGCTTCGTCGGGCAGCGCGTCTACGCCTATTTCGCCGGCATCGAGAAGGCCCGCTTCAAGAAGACGGTGGTCCCGGGCGACCGCCTGGACCTCGATGTGCTGGTGGTCCGCGATCGCGGCAAGTTCGCCGTCATCGAGGGCAAGGCCTCGGTCGACGGCCAGCTGGCCTGCGAGGCGACGCTGATGTGCATGGTGGGCCAGTGAACACGCCGCTGATCCATCCCACCGCCGTCATCAGCCCCAAGGCCGAGCTCGGCAAGGGGGTGCAGGTCGACGCCTATTCCGTCATCGGGCCCGGCGTGCGCGTCGGCGCCCGCACGGTGATCAAGCATCATGCTACCATCGACCGCAACACCGACATCGGCGAGGACTGCATCGTTTTCCCGTTCTCCTCGCTGGGCACCGACCCCCAGGACATCACCTTCAAGGGCGAGGAGACCTTCGTGCACATCGGCGACCGCAACATCATCCGCGAGTTCACCACCATCAACCGCGGCACGCCGAAGGGTGGAGGGCACACGCGCCTCGGCGACGACAACTATCTCATGGCCTATGCCCACGTCGCCCATGACTGCCAGCTCGGCAGCCATGTCATCCTGAGCAACGGAGCCACGCTGGCCGGCCACGTTGAGATCGGCGACTTCGTGGTGCTCAGCGCCTTCTGCGCCGTGCACCAGTTCGTGCGCATCGGCCGCAACGCTTACATCGGCGGCTACAGCATCGTCTGCCAGGACATCCTGCCTTTCGCCAAGGTGGCCCAGAGCCGCGAGTCGTTCAGCCTTTACGGGCCCAACGCCATCGGCATGATGCGCAACGGCCTCAGCCGTGATTTCATCGAGAACGTCAAGGACATCTACCGCATCATCTACCATTCCGACCTGAACACCACCCAGGCCGTCCACAAGATCGGCGAGCAGCACGCCGGCAGCGAGGAGGCCCGGGTGATCACCGACTTCATCAGCAAAACCAAGCGAGGCATCCTGAAGAACTTCCGCTCCGATGAATGAAACGATCGGGATCATCGCCGGCGAGCCGCCACTGCCGCTGCTGAGCCTGCGCGAAGCGCGCCGCCGGGGCTGGCGCACCGTCGTTGCCGCCGTCAAGGGCGCGGCGACCCCCGAGCTGGCCGGCGAGGCCGACGAGTGGCAGGAATTCCCGCTCGGCCGCCTGGGCAGCCTCATCCGCTTTTTCAAGCGCCGTGGCGTGGACCGGGCGCTGATGCTCGGCCGGGTGCGGCACGCGGCCGTTTTTTCAGCCTGGACCGCCGACGCCAAGTTCCTGCGCTTCCTGGCCGGGGTCAAGGACCGCACCACCACCTCGCTGCTGGCCGCGCTGGCCGACTTTTTCGCGGCCGAGGGCATCGAGATCATCGATTCCTCGTTCTTCCTCAAGGACCGCCTGGTGGCGGCGAAGAACTACACCCCCCGGTTGCGGCTGACGAAGGCCCTGGCCGCGGACGTTGAGTTCGCCTGGGAGAAGGCCTGGGGCATCGCCGCCCTGGATATCGGCCAGACCGTGTGCGTCAAGGAACGGGCGGTGGTCGCCGTCGAAGCCATGGAGGGCACCGACAGCGCCATCGAGAGGGCGGCTGCGATCGCCGGCGCCGGGCTGGTCGTGGCCAAGGTCAGCCGGCCGGGCCAGGACATGCGCTTCGACCTGCCGGTGGTCGGTTCGCGGACCCTGGACGTGCTGGCCGCTGGCCGCGCCGCCGCGTTCGTGCTGGAGGCGGGCAAGACGCTGATGCTCGACCCCGAGGCGCTGGTCGCCCGGGCGCTGGGCAGCAAGATCATCGTAATGGGGAAAACATGAGAATCGCAGTGATCGGGACCGGGGCCATGGGCAGCAACCATTTGCGCGTGCTCCGGCAGTTGCCGGAATTCCAGCTGACCTGTGCCGTCGACACCAGCGTCGAGAACCTGGAAAAGAACTGCCGCGGCTACGATGTCGCCAAGCTGGCCGACTACCGCCAGGCCCTCGACCGGGTCGACGCCGTCATGGTCGCGGCGCCCACCCTGGAGCATTTCGCCATCTGTCGCTTCTTCCTGGAGAACGGCAAGCACGTCATGGTCGAGAAGCCCATCAGCCGCACGCTGGCCGAGGCCGACGAGCTGATTGCCCTGGCCGCCGCCAAGAAACGGGTGCTGGCCGTGGGCCACCTGGAGCGCTTCAACCCGGCGGTGCAGTACGCCGGCGCCCTGGTGCAAAAGCCCCTGTTCATCGAAGTGCAGCGCCTGGGCTCCTTCTCGCCGCGCTCGCTGGACATCGACGTCATCCTGGACCTGATGATCCACGACCTGGACATCATCCTGCAGTGGGACCGCTCCGGCGTGCGCGAAGTACGGGCCAGCGGCGTGCCCATCATCTCCCGGCGCATTGACATCGCCAACGTGCGCCTGGAGTTCAACTCCGGCCTGGTGGCCAACCTGACCGCCAGCCGCGTCTCCCAGGAAAAAACGCGCAAGCTGCGCATCTTCCAGAAGAGCCTCTACCTGTCGGTGGACTACAAGGCCAGGAGCGTCAAGATGTTCCAGCTGCGCGACGGCAGGATCCTCGAGGAATTCCCCGCCATCGAGGACGTCGAGCCGCTGGCCAACCTCTGGCGCAATTTCGCGCGCACGGTCGCCGGCGAAGGCGATTTCATCGTCAGCGGCGGGGACGGCCGGGCGGCGCTGCAGCTGGCCCTGGACATCTCCACCGCGCTGCAAGCGTCCAGGGATGCTTGAAAGTTTTGTCCGCCAACAGATCGAGAAGAAGACCTTCCCCGGCGTATCCCTCCTGGCCGCCGCCGGCGATCGGGTCGTTTACGAGCGCTGCTTCGGCCGGCGCGCCACCTGGCCCGTCCCCGAGCCACTTGACAGCGACACGCTGTTCGACCTGGCTTCCCTGACCAAGCCCCTGGTCACGGCGTTCCTGGCCGCCTACTTCATCGAAAAAAAACAATGGCGCCTGGAGGACGAGGCGCGCCGTTTCCTGCCGCAGTTGGCAATGCCGGCCACCCTGGGGCAGCTCCTGAGCCACAGCGCCGGCTTCCCGCCCTGGCACCCGTTCTACCTCTACCGCCCCCAGGACGACCTGGCCCAGGTCGCGACGCTGGGCGGCATGGCGGACCCCGGGTCGCGGGTGCTCTACTCCGACATCGGCTATATCCTGCTGAAGCACCTGCTGGAAAAGATCTCCGGTGCCGGCTTCCAGGAGCTTGCCGCCCGGGTGATCTTCGAACCGCTGCGGCTGCGCAATACCTTCCTGCGCGTGCCTCCCGAAATGCAAGGGCGCTGCGCCCCGACCGAGGTCGGCAACCGCCATGAAAAAGGGATGTGCCGTCTGGGGCATGCCGCGGCGGCGGCGCGCTTCACCTGGCGCAGCGGCCTGATCCGCGGCGAGGTCCACGACGCCAATTCGTTCTACGCCGGGGGCAGCGCCGGCAACGCCGGCCTTTTCGCCAACGCCCGCGACGTCTTCCGCCTGGGCCGTGAGTTCTTCCCCGCGGCCGCCACTCTGTTGCGCCCCGAGACGGTGGCGCTCTTCTGGAAGGACCTCACTCCCGGCGGCGCCGGCGGCCGCAGCCCCGGCTTCCGCCTGAACTCCGGGGCGCGAACCTCCGGGGGGCGGGCCCTGGCCCCGTCGGCCATCGGCCACAGCGGCTTCACCGGCACTTCGCTCTGGCTCGAGGCGCAGGGGGAACGCCAGTGGATCGTGCTCAGCAACCGCATCCACCCGCGTGTGAAGAAAGAGGGGCTCGACGCCGTGCGCCGGCGCCTGCACCTGCTGCTCAAGCGCGAGCTGCAACTTCCCTGACGGTCCCGGGCCGCTTTTCCCCGGAGCTTGTCGCCTGCAGGATCGGATCCAGGAATGGCGTTTCAGCGCTTGGGCCGGGCCCGGCGCATGATCTCCTGGAAGCGCCGGCTGTAGCGCAGGTTGGGCGGTACCAGGAACAGCTCGGCCAGCCCCTGGCGCAGGAGGATCTCGTTCAGCATGCGGCCGTCGGCCAGGTAGACGTAGCCCAGCAAACGGGAATAGCGGTCGCGCTTCTGCACGTCGAACTCGATCCAGACCTGGCTGCCGTACAGCAGCAGCCTCTTGACGAACTCGCTGGCCTGCAGGCCGCGGTGGATGACCTCGTCCGGGGTGGACGATGTCTTGAGGGCTTCCTCATATGCCCGGTCGTTCAGGGCGGTCTGCGGGGCCTCGGGGCCGATGAGCTTGATCTCCTCCCATTTGCCGCGGTAAAGGATGGTCAGGGTGTCGGCGCTGATGACGCGCACGACGCGGGCGGGCTCACGCTGGATGACCTCAACCGCCAGGCAGGCTGAACCCAGCAGCAAGGCCAGCGATGCCCAGGCAAAGAGCTTCATGTTGAATATTATAGTACATAAGAAGTGGCAGTGACAGTGCCAGTGACCGCAGGAAAATTAACGAACGGAAAATTCGCTGAGCGAATCATCCGAGTTCGCAGTCAATGCAATTGCCCCATCCACTCAGCCATTCATGAACAGATGGGCGTTCTTCAAGAAATGGCCATTGGGCCGATCGCACCGGGGACTTGGGATATCCGTCCTTTGGGTCAGAACAATTTTAGCTGCCCCGGTCTCTTTTTGCGGGCAGCCTGGATCGCTGCCAGGATGGGGGCGGCTCCTGCGCAAGGATCCCACGGCAGGCAGCCCCTGGCGAGCAGGTCGCGATTGCCCAGGGGGGGCGCGGAATAAAAAGACGGGTCCACCGCGAACACGGGGAGGCCGAGCGCCAGGGCCGACAGGCCGGCGGCGAACGTGCCGCTCATGCGGCCGGAGGCATCGCGCTCGGCGCCGGCGACGACCACGACCAGCGCGTCGGCAAGGGCGGCGACCAGCTTGTTGCGCGCCATGGCTTGGTAGGCGGCCCACCTGTCTCCCCAGGCGAATTGCGAGACCACGAGGGTATTTTCGTCGGTCACGACCTCCTTGAACTCCGGCCTGACCTGGAAGCGGCCCAGGCCTTCGGCCAGGACGGCGATGGTCGTGCCGCCGGAGCGCAGGGCGCCCAGGTGCGCCGCCGCGTCGACGCCGGAAGCGTAGCCTGATGTGATGGTGATGCCGGCACCGGCGAGCTGAGCGGCCAGTCGCTCGGCCGCGGCCAGCGCCGCCTGATCGGCGTCGCGCCGACCGACGATGGCGACCCCGGGGCGCTCGAGGAGCGCCGCGTTGCCGGCGGCGTACAGGAACGCGGGCAGCGGCAGCCTGTCGCTGCGGGCCTTGACGCGCGCGGGGAAGCTCGGGTGCAGGGGATGAAGGAAAGTCGCTTCCCGTTCCCGTGCAGCGGCATCCTCCTGATACGGCTGGAGGTCCGGGTCGGGCAGGACGATCCCTGCCCCGCGCCGGCCCAGGGCTTCCTGCGCCTTGTCGGGGTTCTTGAGCAGCCAGGAAGCGGTCCGTCCCTGGATGGAGAGGTAGCCGGCGATCGACCACAGGGCCTTGGGCCCCAGGCCCTTGATGCCGGCCAGCGCCTGCCAGGCCCTGCCTTCCAGCGTGTTCATCGGTTCGACCTCGTGCTGGTCGCCGTGACCACGGAGACCATGGCGACCTGGCCCTGGAAAAGCAGGGCGGCCGTCACCGCTTTCAGCGTCTCGCCGGAGCGATAGAGATCGTCGAAGAGCAGGACGTGCCGGCCGGCGAAGCGCTGGTCCAGGACCGAGAAGGCGTCATCCAGTTCCTTGCGGCGCCGGCGCTTGTCGCTGATCCCCTTCAGCGGCAGGGTCGGCCTGGCCTTCAACAGGAATTCGTCGGAGGACGGCAGGCCCAGGATCTCGCCGATGCGGGAAGCGACCGCTTCCACGGGCTGGAACGAACGCCGCCACTCCGACGGCGGCACGGCCAGGATGGCCTTGATGTCCCAGAGCTCGGACCGGCCGCGAATGAATTCGGCGATCGTCCGGGCGATGGGCTCGACCTGCGCAAGGTCGTTGCGATACTTCAACCTGTAGATCGCTTCGCCGATCTCGGTCCGCTCCGTGTCGAAGGTGGGGCGGATGAAGCCGTCCGGCTCGCCGGTGCTGCGCACCGTGTGCTGGTCCAGCGCCCAGCCATGCGTCCAGTTTCCCAGGATCGGCTTGATGTTTATTTCCATTTTTTGCGGGATGCAACGACATGATAATCGAATGGCGGGAAAGTGACAAGATGGAACTGAAGATAGGGTCCGAAGTTCGACGTTCGAGGTTGTAATAAAAGGCAATTCTACGAGATCGATTGGATAATTACTTCTCATGAAATAAAGATAAAAGTACGAATGCAAAAAACGCAAACAGCGGATCCCGGGAGCAGCCGCGAAGCGTTGGCACGAACGGCGATCGATATATGCTTTCATCGCTCCTGAATATCATGTAAAATGCAGGCTGCCGGGAATTCTGAAAGACGGCAGAAAGGAGGAAATGCCATGAAAACCTTGAAGAGGGTCGATATCATGTCGTTCGCCAAGTTCCAGACGGTCCTGATGGCCATGATCGGCCTGCTGGTCGGGGTCATGGTCGCCTTTTTCGGTTTCATTTTCCAGGCCTTCGCCGGCCGCTTTATCGAGGAAGGCGCACCTGACCTCGGCATGTTCGGCATGGGGCTGGGATTGGCGGCGCTGATCATCCTGCCGCTGATCTATGCCGTCATGGGATTCATTACCGGAGTGATCGGCGGGGCGCTGTTCAACCTGGTCAGCAGGATCTCGGGGGGCATCAAGGTCGAATTGGAGTGACCTGCTGTACTGACGAGGTTCGACGTTCGCGGTTCGAAGTTCGAGGTGCGATGTTAAAGAAAATAGCGAACCCGTATGTCCTGACGAGCAGATGCCAGGAATGAAAACAGCCGAAATGGAAGACAAGGCGCTGCAGCGGACGGCGCTGCTGGTCACGACCCTGAGCTCGCTGCTGACGCCGATGATGGCCTCGGCGATCAACGTCGCCCTGCCGGCCATCGGCCGCGAGTTCGCCATGAATGCCGTCACCCTGGGCTGGGTGGCCTCCGCTTACCTGCTGGCCGCCGCCGTCTTCCTGCTGCCATTCGGCCGCCTGGCCGATATCGTCGGCCGCAAGAAGGTGTTCGCCATGGGCACGGCGGTCTTCAGCCTGGCGTCGCTGCTGGCCGCCCTGGCGCCGAACGCCGTGTCCTTCCTCTGTTTCCGCGTGCTGCAGGGAACGGGCGGGGCCATGATCTTCGGCACCGGGGTGGCCATCCTCACCTCGGTATTCCCGCCGCAGCGGCGCGGCTGGGTGCTGGGCATCAACGTGGGGGCGACCTACACCGGTCTTTCGCTGGGGCCGTTCGTCGGCGGCTTGCTTACCCAGTACCTGGGCTGGCGCTGGGTGTTCCTGCTGAACGTACCGCTGGGGATGCTGGTGCTGGCCGCCGTGCGCCTCAGGATGCACCAGGAATGGGCCGACTGCCGCGGCGAGCCCTTTGACTGGCCAGGGTCGCTCGGCTACATGCTGATGCTGACCGCCTTCATGCTCGGCTTTACCTGGCTGCCCGGCTGGCGCGGGGCGGCGATGCTGCTCAGCGCCGCGGCCGCCTTCCCCCTCTTCATCTGGTGGGAGTCACGCAGCACCAATCCCATCTTCCAGGCGCGCCTCGCGCGCGGCAACATGGTCTTCGCCTTCTCCAATTTGGCGGCGCTGGTCAACTACAGCGCCACCTTCGCCATCGGCTTCCTGCTCAGCCTCTACCTGCAGTTCATCAAGGGCTTCACCCCGCGCGGCGCCGGCCTGGTCCTGGTCGCCCAGCCCGTGGTCATGGCCCTTTTCTCGCCCCTGGCCGGCCGCCTCTCCGACCGCCTGGAACCCCGGGTGGTGGCCTCGCTGGGCATGGGCCTGTGCGCCGCCGGCCTCCTGGCCTTCAGCTGGCTGGGGCAGGCGAGCAGCCTGCTGGCCATCACGGCCAACCTGATGCTCGTCGGCCTGGGCTTCGCCCTCTTCTCCTCGCCCAATAGCAACGCCGTCATGGGCGCGGTAGAGCGCCGGCAATACGGCGTGGCCTCGGCCACCCTGGCCACCATGCGCATGGTCGGCCAGATGATGAGCATGGGCATCGCCACCCTGGTCTTTTCCCTGTTCATCGGCAAGGCGCGCATCGTGCCGGGCAACTACCCGCTTTTCCTGCGCAGCATGAAGGTGTCGTTCATCGTTTTTTTCGCACTCTGCGTCGGCGGCGTCTTTTTTTCGCTGGCCCGGGGGCGGGTGCGCTGACGCCCTGTCGCCATGCGCATCATCCCGGCCTATGATCTTTTCTTCATCGTTCTCTACGCCCTGCTCATCCCCCTGGTCGGCGTAGCGGCCTTCGCCATCAGCGGACGGCTGGAAGCGATTCCCCTGGCGCTCCTGCTGCTCGGCGCCTACCTGGTCCTGGCCCTGCGCCGCCCCCGGCGCCGCCGGCTCGCGGCCCGCGCCCCGTTCCCCGAGGAATGGCGCGGGTTCCTGCTGGCGCGCCTGCCATTTTTCCGCGGCCTGGACGATGCGGAACGCTCGCGTTTCGAGCGCGATGTCCGCCTGTTCCTGGCCGAGACGCGCATCGCCGGCACGGCGGGAGCGCCGGTCTCCTGGCAGACCAAGCTGCTGGTGGCCGCCGGCGCCGCCGTCATGCTCCACGGCCGCCCCGAATGGGAGCCGCCGATCGCCGACGGCGGCCCGGCAAGGGCAACATCGCCGGCCAGGCGCCCGCGGGCGGGCCGCTGCTGATCGCCGAAAAGAGCCTCTTCGAGGGCTTCGCGGGCGAGCGCGACGGCTACAATGTGATGCTCCACGAGCTGGCCCATTACTTTGACCTGGAGGCGCGCAAGGGCGGCATGAGCCTGTCGCCGGGGGCGGGCGGCACCGTTCCCTGGCCGGAGGCCATCGCCGCGGAATACGAGCGGCATGACTTCGCCGCCTCGCTCCTGCCCGCGTATGCCGCCCAGAACGAAGCCGAGTTCTTCGCCGTGGCCAGCGAGGTGTTCTTCGAGAACCCGCGGCCGCTGCGCCAGGCCCATCCCGGGCTTTATGCCGTGCTGGCGGCGTTCTACCGCCAGGAGCTCCAGGATGTGCCGGATCAGGGCCAGGGGAGGGTTTACAGGCTTCAAGGAAAAAGAAGCTGGAGAGAGCGAAAAAAAATTCGGGCAGAAAGGGGGAAGGCGAAGATAAAAAGGAATAGGGCCGGAGGGACGGCCGGCGATCGCCCTGAGACGGAGTAACCCGGCGAGTCGCGGGCACCTCCGGTTTTCTTTCCTCGCCGATTGTGCTATCATCTGCAGCTGTTCACGCAAGGAGGACCCGATGGCCAAGAAAAAATGGCTGCTGCTGGTGCCGGCCGTTCTCCTGGTCCAGGCGCTGGCGGCGGCGGATTGGAAGAACGAGGTCGCCGTGCGCATGGCCCGCGAAGCCGACTGTCCCCAGCTGATCGAATCCCTGCAGCAGCAGTTCCCGCAGCTGCCCGAGAAGGAAAAGGCGGCCGTAAGCCTGATCATCGGCTACTGTCAGTCCCGCTCCGGCAGCCCGCAGGCCGAGCTGTTCTGGATGAACAAGTACCTGGGCGAGTATCGAGCCCTCGCCGTCAACCTGGCCTTCCTGCCGCCCGCCGTACGCCAGAAGGTCCAGAAATTCCGGCAGTCCTGGCAGAAGGATTTTCCCGTGCTTTGGGAGCTCGCCCTGGCGCCCGAGGACGCCGAAGCCGCTTTCTTCACTCCCCCCGCCGACCTGAAGCTGCGCCTGCAGTCCTCCCTGCCCTGTGAATACCAGCTCCTGGCCCGCGACGGGGCACCCCTGGCCAAGGGAGTGCTGGGGGCAGGCATCGAGATGGTGAAAGTGCCGCTGGGCGCCGATTTCCTCAGGACGGCCAGCCATTCGTTCCGCCTGCTGCTGAGCCCGCGCAACGCGCCGGAAAAAACGGTCGAAAAATATTTCGCCGTCGAGCTCGAGTACGCCGTCCCCGACGACGCCGAATTCGACCCGCAGTCCGGGACACTGAAGCTCAAGGGACGGGAGCCCCGGCCCGAGCAGGAGACGGAAACGCGGGTCATCTCGCAGAGCCGGCGCTTCGACAAGGCGCTCTTCAAGAAAACGGTGCTGAAGGACCTGCTGATCGGCGCCGCTTTTTTTGGGATCAACGCCACCCTGGTCACCTCGACGATCGACAGCCCCGATTCTTCGCTGGTCGCCAAGTCCTCGCTCTTCGGCACGCGGCGGGTGTTCACGCTGGCCGGGATCGGCTTCAGCCTGTCCGCCCTGAGCAAGCTGCCCAAGGTTTTCAAGCGCGACCGGGTGGTCGAGGAAAAGACGCGCGAGCTTCCCGAGGCGCGGGCGGCCAACCAGCAGCTGGAGCGGGACCTGGCCCAGGCGCGCAGGCAGGTCCGCGTCAAGCTGGCCGTGAAGGCGATCGAGTAACGGGGGAGGAAACGATGAGCAAGAAAACGATCTTCCTGTTCCTGGGCCTCGGCCTGGCCGCCTCGCTGTTCGCCGACCTGGGGCTCTCCTTTTCGCTGCTTTCCAGCCAGAGCCTGACGGTCTTCACCAGCCAGGAGATCTGGAACAAGGAGCCCCAGCCCTCCTTCCGCGACACGCTGCTGGTCCTCTCCTCGTTCCAGCCCAATCGCCAGGAGTTTCTCGTCTTCGGCAACATCATCTCGGGAAAGGGCGTGCCGATCGAGAACGGATTGTGGGACACCAGAAAGACCACCCTGGGCATGGGTTTCGGCAAGGTGCTGACCATCCCCTTTTCGCTGCAGAAGCACGCTGTCGCCATGGCGCTCGATTTCACAGCCGGGCCTTTCTTCTACCTTTTCCTGAGCAACCACTATACCCATGTCGGGGGCCAATACAAGAAGGAGGTCGAAGAATCCAGCATCCTGAATCGGGTGCAGTACGGCCTCTACGCGACGGTGCGCCTGCGGCTGCAGGAGTTCAAGAAATACCTGCGCTCGGTCGATGCCAGCCTGGGGCTCCATTTTTTCATGCCCTTCAGCAACCACGAGCTCAACGACGACCCCAAGGCGCGCTACCACCTTTTCAAGACCTTCCTCTGCGCCGGCGTCTCCTTCTAGAAAGGAGCGGCGGCATATTGACGAGAACAGGGCGGTATTCTATCATGCTGCCAGAGAGTGGAGGGGAAAATGAAAATGTTCTCGATGGCAAAAAAGGCGGCCGCGCTGCTGACGATCATCTGTTTTTTCGGGGTCATGGAACTGGCGGTGCTCGCAGGCCCTGTCCAGGCCGCCGGGCGGGATGCGGCCGTGCAGTCGCCTGCCGGGGATGAAGCGCCGGCGGTTGTCGTCAAGGAGAGCGCTTCCAGGCGGCCCGGGAAGAAGGAACGCTCCCTGCTCCCCTGGATCGTGGCCGGCGGCGTTGTGCTGGCGGCGGTACTGATCCTGGTGCTGGCAAAAAAGAAGAACGGCGATTCGATAACGATCGACGAATTCGGCGAGCATGGCTCAGGCGATGGCCAGTTCAACGACCCGAGCGGCATCGCCCTGGATGCTGACGGCAACGTCTACGTCTCCGATTACAGCAACGAGCGCATCCAGAAATTCACTGCCAACGGGGCTTTTATCAAAAAATGGAGTCTGCCCCAGGGCATGCACCCGATGGGCCTCACGGTGCATGGCGACCGCCTTTATGTCTGCGATGTGAAGAACTTTTCCAATATCCACGTGTTCGACCTGGAAGGCAACCACCAGGCCACGTGGCGCGTCCCCGACTACAACAACCGCCAGGGTGCGGTCGCGGCAGTGGATGTCGACACTGACAGCGCGGGCAACATCTATGTCGTGGACAATATCAATGTGGACGTTGTTGTTTTCAACAGCAGCGGCAACGTCAAGGGTCACTTCAGCACCGAAGCCACGCGCGATATCCCCCGCTGCCTGGGGATCACAATTTCCGGCGAGCAGATTTTTTTGACGGACGGCGCATACAACATGGTCAATGCCTTTGACCTAAACGGCAAGTTCATCAGGACCTGGGGGGAGAGCGGGAGCACGCCGGGAAAGTTCTATGTCCCGACCGGCATCGCCGTCATGAAGGGGAACTCGCTCATCGTCGGCGACATCAACAACTCGCCCACCTTCGCCCGCATCCAGAAGTTCAATTTCAGCGGCGAATTCCAGGGTGTTATCCAGCCCGGGCAGGGCGGCTTCTATGCCAAGGCGCTGGCTGTCAACGATCAGGCCGGGAAGATCTACATATGCTATGGCACGGGCGACAAGATCCTGGTGGTCGACACGTTCTGATCGTCCAGTGCCCTTCCCCCGCGATTATGGCCTGCCCATGCGATCAGGGTCCGGCGGACCGACAACATGGGAACGACGGCAGGGCCTAGCCGCCGGGCTCGCCCTGGATGCGGTTGCGCCCCAGGTGCTTGGCGGCATATAGGGCCTGGTCGGCCCGGGAAATGAACTCGCTGGCCTCGGTGATGGAGGGCGGGACAACGGTGGACACGCCCATGCTGACCGTGACCACCGGCGCGATCGGCGACGAGGGATGGGGGATGGCCAGCGCCGCGATCGCCGCCCGGATGCTCTCGGCCATGGTCAGCGCCCCATCCTTGTCAGTACCGGGCAGCAGGACGAAGAACTCCTCGCCGCCCGTGCGCGCCGCCAGGTCGGCCGGCCGCTTGACCCGGGAGCGGATGGCCATGGCCACCTTGCGCAGGCACTCGTCGCCCTGCTGGTGCCCCAGGGAGTCGTTGTAGCTCTTGAAAAAATCGATGTCCAGCGTCACCACCGACAGCGGCTTTTTTTCGCGGCCGGCCACAGCCCACTCGCGGTTGAAGACTTCGTAGAAGGTGCGGTGATTGGCCAGGTCGGTCAGGCCGTCGTAGCGCGCCAGGCGCTGCAGCTGCCCGGTACGCTCGTCCACGATGCGCTCCAGCGTGCGCTCGCGCGCCTTGGCCCGCAGCAGCAGCAGGAGAAAAAAGCCGGTGACCAGCATCAGCGCGCCCAATACCAGCAGCCAGCGGAACAGTGCCGTCTGGGTGAAATAGGGGCGCAGGGTAAAGGCGAAGGCGGCGCCGGCGCGGTTCCAGACCCCGTCGCCGTTGGCGGCGATGACCCGGAAGGCGTATTTTCCCGGCGGCAGGTTCGTATAGAAGGCGGAACGGCGGCCAAGAGCCTCGATCCACTCGGTGTCGAAGCCGTCGAGACGGTAGGCGAAGCGCATCTTGTCCACCTGCAGGAAGCTGATGGCCGTGTAGGCGATCTCGATGTTGCCTTTTCCCGGCGGCGCCACCGCCGGCAGGGCGAGGTCATAGCTCCGGCCGTTGATGAGGGCCTTTTCAATGGCCAGGGGGGGCTCGATGCGGTTGAGACGCTGGCGGTCGGGGTCGAACATGGTCAGGCCGCGGATGGTCGGGAACCAGATCCGGCCCCGGCGGTCGATGCAGCCGGCCGGCTGGGCCGGGCCGCTGCTTTCGGTCACCTTGATGCCCTCCGACTTGCCGTAGGCGGCGCAGGGGATGCGCGGCAATCGGCCATCGGCAAAGGCGATCAGGTCGTCCTTGGCCACGTTGTAGATGCCCTTGTTGCTGTTCATCCACAGCCGGCCGCGCTGGTCCTCGAGGATCTGGAAGGCCTGGTCGCTGTACATGCCGTCGCGGCTGGCGAAGCGGAAGATCTTCTCGCCGCGGATCCAGAACAGCCCGGCATGGTCGGTCCCCACCCAGATATCTCCCTGGCGATCGGGGTAAATGACCCATACGGGCTGGTCGGAGATCTCGGCGCCGCCGAAGGCGCGGAAACGGTCTCCTTCGAGCACGGCCAGCCCGCCGTTGTAAACCCCCGCCCAGATGCGGCCCTGGTTGTCCTCGCCCAGGGAGTAGATGAAATTACCGGGCAGGCCTTGGGCGGTCGTGTAATTTCTGATTCGGCCTTTTTCAATGCACGCCAGCCCGCCGCCGTTGGTCCCCACCCAGATGCGGCCGCGGCTGTCGGCGAGCAGGGAACGGATGATGTCGTTGGCGATCCCCGGCACGCGGGTGAACGGCGCCTTGCCGCCGGGCGGCAGGCGGAAAAGGCCGCCGCCGTAGGTCCCCGCCCACAGCGCGCCGTCCCGGCCCTGGGCGATGGACCAGACATGCTCGCTGCTGAGGCCCTGCTGCGGGCCGTAGGTCCGCCAGGTCCCGTCCTGGCGTCGCACCAGGCCGCCTCCGACCGTGCCCACCCACAGGCTGCCCTGGCGGTCCTCGAACACCGCGCGCACGGGATCGACCGGCAGGCCGTTGCGCGACCCGTAGAGGATGAACTTGTCGTCCTTCAACTGCAGCAGGCCGTCGCGGGTGCCAACCCAAAGGCTGCCCTCCCGGTCCTCCAGGATGGCGCGCGCCGACATCAATCCGCCCAGGCGCTGGCCCATGACCGCTACCTTGCCGTCCTTGATGCGGTTGAGGTCCTGGTTGGTGCCGATCCAGACCATTCCCTGGCTGTCCATGAAAATGGCACGGATATCGTTGGAGGAGAGGCGTTCCGCCAGGGGTTCGAAGCGGCCGTCATGGTAACGGGTCAGGCTGCCGCCGCTGGTGCCGATCCACAGCGTGCCGCGCCGGTCGAGGTGCAGGGCGCGGATATCATTGTGGGGCAGGCCGTTGACGGTGGTGAAGCCGCGGATCCTGTCCCCCTGCATGTGGTTCAGCCCCTGACCGGTCCCGATCCACATGCCGCCGGTGCCGTCGTCGGCCAGGGCATTCACGTAGGCGGAGGCAAGCCCCTGCGCGCCGGCGACCAACCGGAAACGACCGTCTTCCAATCGGTGCAGGCCATGGGTGGTGCCGGCCCAGAGAGTGCCGCGGTGGTCGAAGTGCAGGCAGAGGATGAAATGGCTCTTCAGCCCGTGGCGCTCATCAAAACGCTCGAAGCGGCCGTTGCCGTAGCGCAGCAGGCCGGATGTGGTCCCGACCCATAGCCGGCCCTGGGCATCCTCGGCCAGCGCCTTGATGCTGTTGCTCTCCATTTCCGGGGTATTGCTCTTGTCGAATATGGTGAAGGCCTGGCCGTCGAAGCGCGCCAGCCCCTCATAGGTCCCCAGCCACAGATAGCCGTCGCGCGTCTGCACCAGGGCCATCACCGAGCTCTGCGGCAGGCCGTTCTCGGTGGTATAGCGCTCGACGGCGTATTCATCGAGCTCCAGCGCAGGGTCCAGGGCTGGCAGGGGGGCCAGGCAGGCGGCCAGCAGCATGAGCGCCAGCGCCAAGCGTATGAAATGATTCTTCGCCATTCTCCGCTGTTCCTATTGTATTAATATATATAGCAAACCATATTGATTTGCAAGGCCATGTCCTCTTTTTAGCGGCTGCACGGGCTGGGTGTCCTGTTTATGCTACACTAACCATTCGTTCATTTGGCATGCAATATGCAATACAAAATGCAGGGCTTGGGCAAGACCCGGGTTCCCGGACCACAGGAGGCATCATGAGCATGAAAAAGTACCTGACGCTCTCGTTCGTAACAGTCATAACGCTTCTGGCCATGCCGCTGGCCGCGGCGGAAATGGGAATATATGGCCATATTTCATTCGTCGACAGCGGGGCCCTGGTCATGCGCGAGGATGGCAGCAAGGACCAGGCAATGGTCAACCTGCCCCTTGCCCCGGGGGACACCGTCATCACTTCCGCCGGGGGACGCTGCGAGCTGCAGTTCGACAACGGCACCGTCATCCGCCTGGACAAGGGCTCCCGACTGCGCCTGGCCACGATCCTGGCCCCCAGCCTGACATCGGACTGGAAGATCACCACCCTGGAGCTGGAGAGAGGGCAATTGTATGCCCTGCCCCAGTCCTACAGCCGCGAGATGTTCCAGGTCGTCACTCCCAACGCGGCCGCCAACCTCAAGAGCCGCGTACGGGCCACCATCCGCCTGGACAGTGACGGTGGCACATCGTTCTTCTCCGACGGCGGCAAGTTCCAGCTCCTTTACGGGGCCGATGTCCGTTCCCTGAAAATTGCGACGGTCAGGTCCGATCGCCCCCTGGCCATCACCGCGGCCAGTGTTCCCGCCGCAGGGGTGGAAGCGCGCGACATCGAGTTCCGGGCCTGGAACGAGTATGTCGACAAGCATTTCAAGGAATTGCATTACGGCATCAGCAAGGTGCCGTCCAAGCTCAAGTTCGGGAACACTGCCCTGACCTACTGGGCCGAGAAATGGTCGTCCATCTTCGGCGAGTGGATCTACGACGAGCTGTTCGGCTACGTGTGGCGGCCGGCCGACGACCGCTTCGCTTTTGCCGAGCGGCCATTCTTCCATGCCGATTTCGCGCGTGTCGGCGACGTGCTTTTTCTGGTCCCGCAGCAGTCGTGGGGCTGGGTGCCGGCGCACATGGGGACCTGGGTGTGGATGAAGCGGGGTTGGACGTGGATCCCGGGCGACTGGTTCCATAGCGGCGTAGTCGACTATATGGGCCTGTATTCTTTTCCCATCAATTCCCACTACTACTCGTTCCCCACGTTCGACTATTACTGGCATCGTTATTGGCATGCGCAGCCGGGTTGGCCCAAAGGCTACCTGCATCGACCCGGGATGCCGGGGCTTCCCGGACCGGTGATCGGGCTGCTCAAGAAAGTCGGCAAAGTCCCGGCCAGCCATGAGGGCAGGCGCCTGGCCGTCGAAAAGGCCGTGACGCCCATCGAAGGCGTGAAGCTGCCCCCCGCGCCGAACCGGCCCCGCATGCAAATGCCGGTTCCCGGCTCCGTTGTCAAGGCGGGCGCCCTGCCCATTTTGAAGAACGGCGCTCCTGCCGGACCTGATGCCAGCGTCCTGAAGCGCGACTGGAACCCCGACAGCCGCTGGGCGACGCGGCGCTTCGTGACCATTCATTATGCGGGGAACGCCGTGGTGTGCCCCGAGCTCAAGCTTTCCTCTGACGACCTGCGCGGCGTCGAGCGCGTCATGCTGCGCGACTCGGCCCGGTTGCATGGTCCCGGATCCTCCACCACGCGCTCGCAGTCGGACTCGAGCAGCAGTTCCACATCCGCGGACCGGGCAGCCAACGGCTCCCAGGGTAATTCCGGGGAGCGCGTGAAGACCGACGACGGCAAAGGCAAATAGGTTCCGCTATCCGGGGCATGCCGCCCCGGGACAGGATTACGGCCCGGCCGGCCAAGCGTGGCGGCCGGGCTTTTTTAATGCCCGGGGGTGGCGGCGGACGGTTTTTTGGGCAGCACGATCGAAGCGATGACCGCCACGGCGCCGGCCACGAAAAAGGTAAGCAGGCGCGAGGTGATCCTGGCGTTCATGCCGCTGACGCTCCACACCACGGTGAACAGCAGGCCGCTGACGATGGTGGCGATCACCGCCCGGCCGTGGTAGCGTTTCCAGAAGAGGGTGAGCAGGATGACCACCGAAAAGGTGCCGCCGACCCCGGCCCAGACATAGCCCACCACGGTGAAGATGAGGCGGGTGGGAATGAGGTAGGCCAGGGCCAGGGCGACGGCGGCCAGCAGCCCGGTGATGAGGCGCGAGCGCCGCAGGCAGGCCAGCGGGTCGTCGTTCCCGGCCCGCGGGCCCACCAGGTTCTCCGAGAGCTCGGAGGCCGACAGCACCAGCAGCGAGTCGGCGGTGGAAATCATGGCGGCGATGGCGCCGGTGATCAGCAGGGCGGCGATGGCCGGCGGAAAAAGCGTCAGCAGCACGGAGGGCAGCACATGCTCCTGGTCCTTCAGCCCGCCCGGTCCAAAGATGGCCAGGCCGATCCAGCCGATGGCCAGCGCGCCCGTATAGGCGACCAGGGTCCAGGCGATGCCGATGTTCCTGGCCTTCCTGGCCTGGGCGGCGTCCTTGATGGCCATGAAGCGCATGCTCAGCTGCGGCTGGCCGCCCAGGTAGCCGAAGAACCACGAGAAGCCGGCCATGATCATCACGCCGGCGGCGAATCCTGACGCCGCCCCGGTGAGAGACAGATAGTTCGGTCCAGCGGCTTTCAGGGCCGCGGGAATGGAAGCGGCGAACAGGCCCGGGGTCCTGGCGATATACAGGATGCCGAAGATCGGGGTTACGACCAGGGTGACGATCATCAGCACGGCCTGGACGCAGTCGGTGTAGACCACGCTGCGGAAGCCGCCGTAGATGGTGTAGGGGACGATGATCAGCGCTGTCAGCAGCATGCCCCATTTCTCCGTCAGGCCGAAGAGGGTGAACAGGGTCTTGCCGCCGCCGAGGAACTGGGCGCCGACATAGAAGAAAAAGAAAAAAACGATGGCCAGGCTGGCAACGGCGCGGATCGCTTTTTCCATCTCGCCGTGCTTCCTGGCGATGTACTCGCTGAAGGTGTTCACCTGGTATTTCTCGGCCTCGTCGCGCAGGCGCCAGGCCAGCCCGGCCCAGGCGGTGATGATGCCGGCGACGCAGCCCAGAGCGGTCCAGACCTCGACGAGGCCGGTGGCATAGGCCATGCCCGGCAGGCCCAGCAGGGCCCAGGACGATTCGCCGGTGGCCCTCTCCGACAGCGCCGCCGCCCAGCCTGGCAGGTCCCGGCCGGCGATGGCAAAGTCGCAGTTATTCTTGACCTTGCGCCCCTGGTAGAGCCCCCAAATGATCAGCAGGGCGAAATACCCCACCATGACCAGCAGTATCTGCGCATACCCCGCCATATTCCCTCCTGGATTCCCGGTTGCGAAGCACTATTCTAGAAAATGGCGACAGATTTTTCAATGCCTCACAACTGGTTGTCCCCGCTATTTATACAGGCAGAGGTAGGCGCTCTCTTCGGCCACCTTGAGCTGGAATTTTTTTCGGGCCGGTATGGCGAATTTCTTTCCGGGTCCATAGGCCCTCCAGGTCTTTCGCCCCGGGAGCTTGACCGTCAGCTTGCCGCTGATCACCTGCATGATCTCCAGCGTCGAGGTGCCGAATTCGTACTCGCCGGGCGCCATGACGCCGATGGTGGCCGGGCCGGCCGGGCTTTCGAACGCCAGCGACTTGACCTTGCCGTCGAAATACTCGTTGACCTTGAACATGATGGCGTGCCTCCTTTCCTGGAATTCCCCTGGATTATAACACAGCGAGCTTTCGTGATGAGTAATGCGTAATGCGTGATGAGCAAATGCAGGATCAAGAACTATTGCGATTTTTTTTCTCATCACGGATCACTCATCACGCATCACGATCATTTTGTTGATTCAGGGAATAATATGTCACCTGGCGCGTTTATAGGGTATGATGCAGGAAGCGGTTCTGGAGATCGAGACGATGATGCCCCCACACCTTGTCCTGGCCCGGGAACCCGTCGACCTGCAGGACCTTCTCGCCTGCCGTGACCGGGTGTACTGCCTGTGCCTGGGATTCGCAGGCAACGCGGCGGATGCCCGCGACCTGGCCCAGGAAACCTTTGCCAAGGCGCTGAGCCACTATGAGGCCGACCGTCCCGAAAACCCCCAGGCCTGGATCATGCGCATCGCGCGCAACACCTGCCTCGACCAGGCGCGGCGCAGGAAGTCACGGGGGCCCCTGCACCCCATCTCGGAGTGGACCGCCGTGGATGGGCGTACCCCGGAGAGCGAAGCCGGCAGGGAGGAGGAGATCGCCATCGTGCGCCGCGCCATCGCCGCGCTGCCCGGACGCCTGCGCGAAGTGCTGGTCATGCGCGAGTATGGCGAGCTCGCCTACCAGGAGATCGCGCTGGCGCTGGACCTCAGCGCCGGCACGGTCATGTCGCGCCTGAACCGGGCCCGCCGCGCCGTATTGAAGTTCTACCGCGAGGAACACCATGAAAAAACAAATTGATCCGTGGGCTGAGATCGCCGGGCTGATCGCCCTCGAGAAAAAGGCGGCGCTCGCCGATTTCCGCGCCCGCGAATTCGCCCCCGGCGTCCTGCCAGCGCGCCGGTCCGTGCCGACTGCGGAACAGCGGCCGGTCCTGCGCCGTACCGTGTTGGCCCTGGCCGCCTCGATCCTCTTCGCCGCCGGACTGACAGCCCTCTGGCTGCTGAAGGGGAGCTGGGGCAGCATTTCTTCCGAGCCGGTGCTGGCCGGACTGTTGTCTGACACCTATCTTTACCACCGGTCTGGAAGCGGCGAAGCCGCAGCATCCGCAACGGTTGCGAAAGCTCCCGTCAATCCGCACTTTGCCGCCTGGATCGAGGTAGGCCTCGGGCGCACCGCCTCCGAGGCGGAAGCCGTGGACCCCCAGGCCCCGGTCGAACGCGGCGACCCGCTGGAAGTGCGGCGCAAGCTGAGCCGGATGATCCGCGAGGACGCGCTGGAGCGGCTGTTGACGCAATTTCGAGGAATTCATGAAAAGGAGGCATAAAATGAAAAGGAAAGTATTGGTATCGCTGGTTGCGCTGTTGGGCATCGGCTTGCATGCCGGGGAGCCGGCGGTCCCGGAGGCAGGCTTCGCTCCGACCGCCGAGGTCGCCGCTCCTGCAGGTGAGCCGGCCGCGATCAAGGACGGCTACGCCCTGCTCAACTCCCTTCTGACCCTGTTCGAGAACCTCTTGCTCGAAAAGAAGCCGGCGCCGGGGGAAGAGAAGGTGACCAAGGGCGGATTGGCCCTGGTCGACGAGAGGCTCTCCCAGCTGGGCATCGACTCCAAAGCGGCCCTGGAAGCCGGCCTGATCGACAAGATCTTCTTCCACCGCTTCCGGCGCCTGCTGATGCACTACAAGCTGATCATCACGCCGGTGGTCCGCGGCGATCTGCTCAAGGACCTGTTCGCGCGGGCCTTCGACGATTTTACCTGGAGCGTCACCTATGAGCGCTGGGCTTGGGAGGACAAGGACGGCATCGCCAAGATGGCGGCGGCCGTGGAGGAGGAGTTCGTGCAGCTGATGATCTATCTGGACACGCGCCAGAAGCGCGACGAGCTCAAGAAGAAGATCGGCATGCGCATGCTGCCGCCACCGCCGCCCCCGCCGGGGAAAAAGAAATCCGAGGTCAAGAAACCGGAATAGCGACGAAATTCATCTTTTTCTTTTAGACTGAAACCCGCCCGGCTCCGGCCGCGGCGGGTTTCTTTTTGCCGGGGTCAATACGTGAGGATATGGATGGCGCTGACCGCCTTGAGGGCGCGGTCGGAAAAGAAATCGGCGGCTGGGAAGATGGCGAAACGCCCGCCGTCGCTCCCCTCACCGCGGTCGAGCAGAAGGAAATCGGCCTGGTCGTTGCGGTTGAACAGCTCGCTGCAGCTCATGGCGATTCGGTAGCCGTCGACCGAGGCGGCGACCAAGTAGCCCCGACGCAGCGTGGCGGCGTCCACAGTGACTGACCCCTTCAGGGCCTCGCTGAGCAGAAAACCGCCGAAGCGCTGGATGCCGTGGAATCCCTTGCCGCGACCGTAGAACACCGAGGGGAAAATGCGGCGTTCGGCCTTGGCGGGAACGCCCGAAAAAGCGGCTGCGCGGCCGTCGGCAGCGTAGACCCGGAACGTCGGCGCGAAGAGCGGTTTTTGGCCTTTTTTCCCCGCCGGATGGACCGGCGCCGAGAACACGGTGATGCGGGTCGGGGATTCCAGGATGCGTTCGCTGACCAGGTCGTTGCCGCAGACCAGGCGCATGGCGCCGGGCAGGGGCCAGTTCTCCTTGGTCTCGCTGGGGATGATCGGCGACACGCGATCGGCGATGAGGATGCGGTGCAGCGCCGTGGGATAAAAAATCTCGCCCCAGCTCAGGATGACCTTGTCCCCCTGGGCATTCTCCACCGCTACCAGCAGGTCGATGACCGAGCGGAATTCGGCCTCGTTCTTTTTGGCGACAACCATTTCCTTCAGGATGTCGAAGAGGGAGTAGCCGTCGTAGCGGTAGGAGCCGACGAAGGAGAGGCCGTCCTTCGCCATCCGCGCCTCGCGCACGATGAGCGAGCGCCGGGGCAGGAGTTCGAGGCTGACGGCGCCGGGCGCGGCCACCTCACCGAGCACCTCGACACTCAGGGTGCCGGCCAGGTTCTTTACCGGCGTGTTGTCGTAGAAGTCGTTGTTCTCCTGGCCGAATCCGGCCAGGGCGAAGCAGAGGAGCGCGGCGATTAAAAATGTTCTTGTTTTCATTGGCTTATTTCTCCTTGGTTGTTCTAATTACTTTCTTTCCAGGAAAAAGCGCGTTCCCGCGGTGAAGGAGCGGGCCTTCATCGGCCAGCCGGGCTCGCTCCAGTACTCATTGTTCAGCAGGTTTTCCGCCTTGACATAGAGGCTGAACTTGCCGAAGCTGCGCTCCAGGGCGGCGTTGACGATGGCATAGGGGTCGACGATGACCACGCCGGCATTGGAGTGGTAAATGGAGTCGGAGGCATAAATTCCCCAGAATGTCAGGGAAAAGAGATTGGCACGGTAGAAGCGCAGCGAGGCGTTCAACTGGGATGCCGGGATAAGGTCGAGGCGCTCGCCGTTCTCCTCGTTCTCGGTGTCGAGCCAGGTGTAGCTGGCCGCGACGGAAACGGGGCCGAAGGCCTTGCGCGCCTCCAGCTCGAAGCCGGTGATGCGCGCGCGGGCGACATTGATGTTCTGCTTGATGAAATCGGCGTTGATGCGGCTCTCGATCATGTCGCGGATGCGGTTCTGGAAAACGGCGCCGCTGATGAACCAGCCGCGGTCGTAGGTGAAGCCGAACTCGACGTTGGTGCCGATCTCGTCGCGCAGGTCGGGATTGCCGCCGTTCTCCGGCAGGCTGTAGAGGTTCTTCATCGAGGGAAAGCGCGATTTCTGCGAGAGGGTCAGGTGCAGGTCCACCCAGGCGCTGGGATTGAATTTCACGCCCAGGATGGGATTGAGGGTGGTCTTGTTCTCGCCGTCCTGCTTGTTCAGGTGGTCGATGCTGGCGCCGGCCATGAGCTCGACCTTGTCGCTGACGCGGAAGCGGTCCTCGAGCCCCAGCGAGAGCAGCTTGTGCTCGTAATGCTCCCAGGGCGCGCCGAGGGCGGACTGGGTGCTGACGTCGTCGTCGCGGTAGGAGGCGCTGGCGTGCAGCTGGTTCCTTTCCCCCAGCGGCACCATGCCCAGGACGAAGGCGCCCAGGGCGAAGTTGTCGTAGGTGGATTCCCAGGTCAGGTTGGCGAATTGGCTGTTCTTGTAGGCGTCCAGCACGTTGTAGTGCTTGACGTAGTAGAGGCGCGCCTTGACATAGCCGCCGTCGAGGACGGGAAAGCTGCCGCCCAGGTTGGCCAGCAGCCGCTGCCAGTCCCTGAAGCGCCAGTACTGCTGCTTGTAATACGCCGTGGCCGTGGGAATGCCGTATTCGGCCTGGTAGTAGCTGACCTCGGCCATGACCTCGGCGCCGTTGCCGGGATAGAAATACAGCTTGCCGCCCAGGTTGGTACGCTCGTGGTCGCTGTTCAGGCGCAGCTCGGTGTTGCCGCCGTTCACCCAATTGAAGCCGTCGGACGCCTCGCGGGACGCCGAGCCGGTGAACAGTACGTTGCGGCCGCGCAGGGCGCCGCTGGCATAGGCGCCATAGGTTTTCCGCGTCCCGTAGTCGAGGCGCAGGCTGAACTGGTCGCTCACCGGCCGCTTGCTGAGCACGTCGACAATGCCGCCCATGGCGTTGGGGCCGTAAAGGACCGACGATGCGCCCTTGACCACCTTGACCGACTCGACCTGGTCGGCGGCGATGGCCTTGACGTCGAAGGAGTTGTAGTAGGGCTCGTAGATGGGAATGCCGTCGTAGAGCAGGGTGATGCGATTCGTGCCCAGTCCGCGCAGCTTGACGCCCCATTCGCTCTTGGCGCCGCTGGAGACGTAGGTGCCGGGAACATAGGAAAGGATGTCGGACAGGTCCCTGGGCTTGAGCGGCTCGATCTTTTCAAGCTTCAGCTCCGAGGTGGCGGCGTAGGGGAGTTCCCGAGGGACCTTGGCCTCGACCGTGACCGATTCGGTGATCATGGGCAGGACGACTTCCTTGTCTTTTTTCTCAGGCTTTTCTTCCTCGGCAGGGAGGAAAAAGCCGAGCATGAACAGGCACAGCATCAGAACGAAAAACTTTTTCATTTTATTTTGACCTCCATAATTTTGATCGTGGCAATGGAGGCCGATGGGTGTGTAACTGAATAATTGCAGTCTGCCATAAGGACCTCCTTCTCAAAGACGGAAGGCATGGCCGTTTCCCGCCATACCCTTGCGGCCGCTGGGCGTGGTCTTTGGGGACGTTAGCCCGGGCGGCTCGGAGTCAGGGGAGGAATATAGCAAAAATAAATTAGGATGTCAACGATATGAAGAACGGTACACGGCAGACGGTGTACGGTAGACGGCAAGAAAAAAGGCGACGTTCGAAGTTGAAGAAAATAAGGTAAAAGGCAAAAGCAAAAAGGCAAAAGGGAAGAAATGGCACTGGGAGGACAATATACGGTTTTAAAGACCCTGGCCGATCGAACGGACGGCAACAGAAATAAAAAAGAAATAACTCGGGTTTTTGCGTTTACCGTACACCGTAAACCGAGAACTGAATGTTTTCTGCCGTACGCCGTATGCCCTACGCCGTGCGCCGAGAACTTTTAGTCTGTCGCCACCATCACCGATGAGGCCTTGACGATCGCGTAGGCGGCCTTGCCCTTCTTGAGCCCCAGGTGGTCCGCCGATTCCTTGGAGATCATGGCGACCACCTGCAAGCCGCCGGGGACGTCGATGATGACCTCGGTGTTGACCCTGCCCGGCCGGATTTCGGCCACCTTGCCCTTGAACACGTTCCTGGCGCTGATCTTCATTGTTGCCTCCCCCGGCAGGACGCCTGCCTGGGGCCATTATACCATTTTCGCCGGATGCTTGCCGCGCGCCATCAGCCGACCAGGGCCCGGATGACCATGACCCAGAGCGGCAGGGTGACGAAGGAGAGGAGAGTGGAGACGGCGATGATGCCGGAAAGGAGCTGCTCGTCGAGCGGGACGTACTCGCTGAAAAAAGTGGCCATGGTGGCCGTGGGCATGACCGCCTGCAGCAGGATCACGCGGCGGCTCATGGCGTCGACGTCGAACAGCAGGCAGATCGCGGCCACGGTCGCCAGCCCCAGGGCGAAGCCGCCGACCAGGCGGAAGAAGGAGGCGGCCAGCACCAGGCGCAGCCGGGCGGCCGGCATGAGCAGGACCAGGTTCTGGCCGATGGCGAAGAGGATCAGGGGAATGGCCAGGGCGGCGAACTGGTTGATGAAGCCGTTCAGCGGCCCCGGCAGCGGCACGCGGGCGATGTTCAGCGCCAAGGCTACGGCGGCGGTGCCGATGGGCACTCCGGCGTGACGCAGCAGCACCCTGAAGAAGCCCTCGCTTCCCCGCGGGTCGCGTTCGCAGACCAGGCAGAAGCGGCGGCGCAGCAGGAAACCGCAGGTCAGGAACACCGGCCAGAAGAACATGGAAAAGAAGACGGCGCGGGTCAGGGCGGCGGGCCCGAAGAATGCGGCGATCACTCCCCAGCCCAGGAAGGCGTAGTTGCCGGCGAACACCGCGAAGGCGAAGGTCAGCTTCTGGCCGTCGTCGGCCTTCATGAGCGGCGAGACCAGCAGGGCGGCGGCGGTATACAGGATGGTCAGGACGACGAATCCCGCGATGACGGGCAGCGCCTGGCGCAGGCTCTCGACGTCGGCGCGGTAGAGGTTCTGGAAGACCAGGAATGGCAGGGCGACGCGCACGACGAACTTGCGCAGGGCGGCGACCTCGCCTTCGCGGAAGACGCGGGCCTTTTTCAGCAGCCAGCCGAAAACAATGGGCAGCAGGATGGCCAGCATGGTATGCAGCAGATCGTGGTTCATGGACGTGGCGTGCTCATTCGCCGCTGATTATACGCCAGGAGTCGCGGGCGTGCAATCTCCTGACAGCCCAGGTTTTGGGGACGTGGGCCCGGTCAATGCTCCGGCAGGGCTTCGGCCTTCTGCTTGAAGAGGAAGTAGTAGAGAATGTCGCAATAGCGGTTCAGTTCCTGCTTTTCCGCCTTGCTGATCGAATAGCGCCAAAAACCGTAGAGCTTGGCCAGGCCGATCAGCTTCTCGCTGTAGAGTTTCCAGGTGAAGCTCTCGCGGACGCGGCGGATGCCCTGGCGGGACATCTCATCCCACCTGGACGCGTCCCGGGCGCAGCTGGCGATAAATGGCTCGATGCCGGCTGCGATGAGCCCCGGGCGGCTGGTGTTGATCAGGATGCCGCTGACGTCGTTCTCGATGATCTCTTGCGGGCCGCCGAAGAGCGGCCCGAACGTCGGCAGTCCCGAGAGCATGGCCTCCAGGATGGTCAGGCCGAAGGCCTCGAAAAGCGCTGGTTGCACAAAGACGCCGCGGCGGTCGGCCATGATGCGGTAGGCTTCGCCGGTGTCCAGGCGTTGCAGGCCGGGCAGCCAGCGCACCTGGTCATGCAGGGCATAGCGCTCGATCATGGCGTGGGCCTTTTCGATCTCCTCCCGCTCCTCGGGGTCGCGGGCGCGGCCGGGATCAACGGTCCCGGCGGAGAAGATCAGGTTGCAGCCGGTGCGCAGGGCCTTGCTCATGCCGAAGGCTTCGATCAGGCCGGTGATGTTCTTGATGCGGTCGAAGCGGGCCAGGGTGAAAATGGGCGGCTTGTCCGGGTCTCGCAACCGCCCGAACACGTCGTCCGCGGCGTCGCGAAGCAGGCGCGCTTCGATGGCGCGGGTTTTCGCCGCCGTCCTTTTCTCCCGCTCATGATAAGGGAAGAATATCTGCTCGTCGACCCCCGGCGAGATCACGTTGAACTTGGGAGCGAACAGGTTGATGCCGCCCTGGACCTGGAACAGGCCGGGCAGGGTGAAGAACTGGTAGGATTCGTACTGGCCCATGCTCTCTTCCGTGCCGATGATCTCCTGGTGCGTGCTGGAGATGATGAAGTCGGACTTGTTCATGGCGATCAGGTCGGCGGTGAATTGCAGGGAGAAGTGGTGGTATTCCTCCAAATTGCGCCAATAGAGGTCGGAGAACAGGTACTTGGTCTTTTCCAGGGCGTGGGCGATGGTGCACTGAATGACGTCGAGGCGGTCCGACATCAGCGACGCCACCAGGTTGCCGTCGGAATAGTTGCCGCAGCGCGGCGTCCTCGGCGAAACGCTCCAGGTAGGGCCAGACGTGGAAACGCGACGTCCATTTGTCGACGATCCTGCCCTCGCGGTCCTTGAATGGGACGCGCAGGATCCAGCAGTTGTCGGTATGGTGGATCTTCTCCCGCGCCACGTTGCAGCGGGTGTTCTCGGCGTCGGGAATGTAGCGGGTGATCACGACGATCGCCGGGCGCACCGCCAGCCCGGTGCCCGATATCTCCTGCTGCAGGTGCTTTTCGAGCGCCCGCACCTGGTCGAGGATATAGATCACCTGGCCGCCGGTATCGGGACGGCCCAGCACGTTCTCCTGGGCGAACCAGCCGTGGGGGGAGATGACGGCGATCTTGGAAATCAGCGGCATGGGCACCAGCGACAGGAAGCGCTCCAGCAGGTAGTCGGCGGGCTCGTTGATCAGGTCGATGAGGGTTTCCATGGTCGCGGCCATGCGGCCGGCCCGGTCGCCCCAGCCGGGCTCGAAGCCTTTTTCGCGCATGCGCTTTTCCAGGGTGGCGGCGGGTGCGGCGGGCGGCTTGTCCTTCAGCCAGGCGTGCATGGCCTGCAGCGCGGGGAAAAAAGCCGCGAAGTCGGGCAGAATCGCTCCGTTCACCAGCAACTGCTGCTCGTTATAGCGGTGCAGCTTGAGGAACTGGAAGAGCTTGTCGTTCCATTCGCCGGGGTGGTTGAAGATGTTGCTGCACAGGAAACGATTGAGATAGCGGGTGCCGTTGCCGATCGAGCGGGCGTCCTTGATGTTGGGGCTGAAATCATGGAAAGGCAGGAGGTCGATGCGCAGGTGCCTTTCACCGGGCAGGACGCCCGTCACGTAGTGATCCTTCAGGTCGAGGTACTCGCGCACCGTGATCTCCTCCATGGCGGCGCAGTCGACGCGCAGCAGGTAGAAGCGGTAGCGCGCGATGGCGTAGCGGTGCATGATGGCCAGGTACTCGTCGCGGACCAGGATCTCCTGGATGCGGGCCAGGAACCTGGCCATGGACGAGTTGCGCCGGAAGGCCGGTGATTTTTTGCGCTCGTCGCAGAAACCGGCGAAAACCAGCAGAATATCGTTGCGCAGCAGGATCCGACCCGGCTGCGCTCCCAGCTGGGCGATCAGGTCGCGGAATTCGCCCTGCTCGCTTTTTTCGATGATGCTCTGCAGCGGATCCTTCACCTTTCACCTCCGCGGATCTTTTCGGCGAAATGATAATGGGCGATCCCTTCCAGAATGCCCGCCGCGCCCGGCGCTTCGGCGAAATAGACGTTCCGCGCCCCCTTGAGGTGCTCCAGCTCGTCGGCATGGTTGCCGACGACGACGGCCAGCGGTTCGCCGCGCAGCATCTCCTCGTCATTGCCGGAATCCCCGCAGACGAGGATGTTTTCCAGCGGGATCTCCCACTTGTAGCTGATGAAGCGGATGGCCTTGCCCTTGGAGGCGCGGTAGGGAAGTATGTCCAGGTAGCGGTCATGGGAATAGATCAGGCTGAAGCGGCAACGATGACGCACCAGCCGCTCGCGCACGCGGGCGAGGCGGTCCTTGCCGGGCTCCATGAAATAGCTGATCTTGAACTTGCGCTGGGTTTCGTCCTCCTGGTAGGACAGGAAGGGGAAACTGGAGAGGAGCTGGACGATCTTGGCCCGGTCCCAGCGGTGGGACAAATGGGCGTCCCAGCCCGAATCGTAGAGATGCTGCGGGCCGTAATAGATCTCCGAGCCCACCGATGAAATGACGAGATCGGGCGCGGGCACGCCGAATTCCGCCAGCCGCTCGAGCGCCGAGGCCATCGTTCGCCCCGTGGCCACGGCAAAGCCGCAGCGGTCGCGGTGGGCATCGAGGAAGGCGATCATTTCGTCCAAGCCGCCGTGGTCCTCGCTGATGAGCGTGTGGTCGATGTCGCTGACCAGGAAATGCTGCAGGGCGGCGAGCCGGCTGCCGGCGGAGAGCTCGCGATTCTGTCCGGAGAGATGGGATGTCGCCGACACGGCCAGCTCCTTCACCAGCGGCGCGTATGAATTGGCATGGGCCTCCCAGGTGTAGTGCTCGCGCACGTTGATCACGCCATTCTTTGAATAGGTGTTCCAGAGCTCGGGCCGGGAGAGGATGGACTTGATGGCCCGGGCAATGGCCGTCGGATCGTGGGGCTCCACCAGGATGCCGCTCTCGCAGTTGCGCAGGATATCTCTGGGGCCGCCGTCGTTGGTGGCCACGATGGGCAGCCCGCAGGAAGATGCCTCGAGCAGGGTCAGGCCGAAGGGCTCGGTCAGCGCCACGTTGACGAAAACGCCCTTCTTTTCCGCGGCGATGCGGTAGAGCTCGGGAACTTCGTGCTCGAAGTCGTGGCGCTTGGGGATGGCCATCTTGCCGTACAGGTCGTACTTGTCCATGAGCAGCAGGATTTCGGTGAGCACGTCGCGCTCGTTCTCCTCCATGTCGTGGATGTCCTTGCGGATGCCGGCGAAGATGGCCAGATTGGCCATGACCTGCAGGTCGCGGTCCTGGCCGTAGGCCTCGATCAGCCCGGCGATGTTCTTGCGCTTGTCGGGGCGGCACAGGGTCAGCACCAGCGGCTTGTCGGTCTGAGTAAAGAAGCGGTTGAGCTCCTGCAGCACGCCGGCTTGCGCCTGGATCTGTGCCTCGTCCCGGCTGCGTTCGGGGAGCAGGTCATGATAATAGGGATAGAACTTCGCCACGTCGATGCCGGGAGGGATGATTACATAACGCCCCAGCGCCGCGTTCTCGTACTGGCCGTACTGCACCTCCTTCTCCTGGTGGGTGCTGGTCACCACCAAGTCGGCGTTCTTCAGGATCTCCTCCTCCCTCTGGATGCGCGTGAAGATCCTGTACTTTTTGCCGACCTCGTCCTCGCGCATGCCGCCGGCGATGAGTTTCGACAATTTGGAACGGCCCAGGGAATGGCCGGTGAAAACGAAGGGGATGCCGAAGATCTCGGAGATCTGCATGGCCACGTAGCCGCCGTCGGCGTAATGGCCGTGAACGACATGGGGGATGACGTTTCCCCGCTTGATGAACTTGATCGCCTTGTCGATGTATTCATCGAGGTGCGGCCAGAGCAGCTCCTTGCGCATGTACTTCTTGCCACCGCAGGCGATGCGCACGATGCGCAGGCGCTCGTTGACCGTTTCCAGCGGCACGGCGTAATCCTCGGATATGGTCTTGTCGGCGATGAGGCGGGTGAAAAGGTCGACGCGGGCCACGCCGGGAGTGCAACTGAGCTGCTCGGCCAGTTCCACGACATACTTGATCTGGCCCCCGGTATCGGCGTCCCGGCCCATCTCCATGTTCTCCCGGCGCAGCAGCCCGTGGATGCTGAACATCTGGATGTACAATCCACCGTCATTCATTGGTCGTCTCCTCGATCCAGGCTTTCATCTCGTCGTACGGGTCGCGGTCGGCGGGGACGGCTCCGCGGATGGTGCAAATGCGGGCGGAAAAGGCCAGTGCCGCGGCCAGGATCCGTGGCGTGTCCCAGGAACGGATGAGCCCGAAAGCCAGCATGGCCGAGAATGCGTCGCCGGCGCCGACGGTGTCGGCGATCTCGCCGACAACGGGCGGCGTGCCGCGCCAGCGCTGCCCGGTGACGATGATCTCGGCCCCGGCCGCGCCGCGGGTGAGGGCGATCAACTCCAGGTGAAAATCTCTGAAAAGTGCTGTCAGAAATGAATCGTCGTTGCCTCCATGCCCCAGCATGACCTTGAGCGCCGTGAATTCCTCCTCGTTCAGCTTGAGGATGTCCGCCTGCTCCAGGGAGGCGATCACTGCTTCCCGGCGAGTGCAGCGCGGCCGCAGGTTGATGTCGCAGAGGGTGCGCGAAGCCTTGTTCCGCTTGGCGAGAAAAGCCTGGATCTCCGCCGTTGCCGGCCGCGTTCTCTGGATCAGGGTGCCGAAATAGATGATCTCCGGAACGCCGGCCAACAGCGCTTCACCGGCGGCGCCGAAGCGGATGCGATCGAAGGCGGCATCCTCCAGGATGGTGAACGTGGGTGCTCCCCGTGCGTCCAGATCGACCTGGACAACGCCCGTGTGGCGATCCTCGTCGACCTGGACATCCGCAGGGTCAAAGCCTTCGGCGTGCAGCCGCTGCAGGATCTCGGCTCCCGCTGCGTCCCGGCCAACCCGGGAAATAAAGCGGCAGTTCAGGCCGAGACGCCTGAGATGCAGCGCGAAATTGAAGGGCGCGCCCCCCAGTCGGCGGTATTCCGGAAAAACATCCCACAGGACCTCGCCGACGGCGAGCATATCGATTTTCCCCTGCATGTTCATAGTTTACCAGTTACAATCCTTAGCGCAACCCCGGAGGGCAAAAAAATCCAAGTAATGATAATCGTGGGTATGGCAGCAGCAGATCAGAGCCGAATCCGGCGGCAGCAAATGAAATCGATTTACGGCAGACGGTCAGAAAAAGCTATATGGAGACAAAAAATCAAATTATAAGCACCAAGCCAGCTCTGCTTTTCTTTGGGGGGTCCTGGCCATGCTCTTTCTCAGGATCATTCGTCGCGGGAACTGGCGTCGGTGCTGCCGTCCTCATAGTGCACCTCGATGCCGGTCACCTGTCCATCCCTGCGGACGATCTTCAGGCGGAAATATTCCGCTTCCGCGAAGCGGAACATATCCGCGCGCATGGGGAGCATCTTCATCCTGGGACCGTCTCCCCTCTGGTAGTACAGGGCGCCGTTCTCGAAAGTGATCTTCCTTAGACCGTAACCGCCGGCATAGGCCTTCAGGACCTCGTCCGCCACCGTGACCGGGTTCAGCCTGGCCTGGAACCCCTCCAGCGCCCAGCGGTATGCGGCCTGGATGCGCGGGTCCTTCTCAATGGCCGCCTTCTTCTCCAGGGCCAGCTCGTGCGCCTTGTCCAGTGCCTGGTCGGCGGGGACCTTGACGTCGGGTTCGACGCCGGTCCCTTCCCAGTTGGTCTGGCTGATGGGATTGACGGCCCTGGCATAGGGGACGGCGATGGCGAAATGGTCGTTGAGGATCTCCATGCGCACCGGGTGGGCGCCGCCGCCGGTGGTCTCGCCGACGATGGTGGCGCGCTTCATGTTCTTCAGGTTGTAGGTGAACTCCTCGGCGCCGGAGAACGTGAAGCCGCTCGTCAGGATGTACAGGTCGGTCTCGGCCAGCTTCGTCCCGGGCACGTAGGGCAGGGTCCAGTACTGTTCGGTCTTTTCGCCGAGACGGTAGTAGAAGGAGTTCAGGTGCCGGGGCTCGCCGCTGAAAAAATAGCTGGAAAGCAGCTGGATCATCTCCGGGTTGCCGCCGCCGTTGCGGCGCAGGTCGACGATCAGGGCGTCGCAGTTGGCCAGGAAGGCCATGGCGCCGACCGCCACCGGGAACGATTCCGGGGCGGCGTCGAAATGATTGAACCTCAAGTAGCCGACGTTGCCTTCCAGGAGCCTGACCTCCTGGAAGCCGTAGTTCTCCATGCGGCTCGCTTTTTTCTGGAACTCTTCGGCCGCCTTCTTCTTGGCCGGGTCGGGAGTCCTGATCTCGAGGATGCGTTCGGGCGCGAAACGGACCCCCAGGTGCCGGTCACGGCTGATCGAGCGCAGGTCCTCGGTCAGTTTCGCTGCGAAAGCCTGGGGGTCGTCGATCACGGCGTATTTTCCGGCCTTCAGGTTCTTCCGGATCAGGCCGGCCATTTTTTTGGCCGTAGCGGGGAAAACATACTGCTTCTGCAATACGGTCACCGCCGCTTCCACCACGGCTTTCTTTTCCTCAGCCCCCAGCTTTTGCGATTGGACCTGGGCTGGTTGGGTGAAGCGGAATACCAATAGCAATAGAATTAAAAAATTGAATTTTTTCATTGTGTTCCTCCTGATGGCTGCAATTCTTAAGACGTTTTTTTACGGATAAGGTTTCCTCAATCCCGGGGTTCATCCAATTTTTCGATCAGAAAACCCGGCCGCTGCGCAGGGCAATGGCCCAGTCGGGGCGGCCGTTGCTTTCCGCAACCGTCGCGGCGCTCTCCCAGTCGTAGGCCACAGCGACATGCTCGACCGCGAATCCCGCCTGGGCGCGGGTCACGATGCTGTAGCGGGCATGGTGCGATCCGGCTTCCATGGCATGGGGAAATGGCAGGTCGTCGCGGTAGGCCGGCAACCCGACGCTGCCCGGGTTGACCAGCAGGCGGCCGTCGGGCAGGCTCAGCAGCGCCGGCAGGTGGTCGTGGCCGAAAAGCACGGCAGGTTGGGCGGTCCGGGCCAGCTTCAGGGCAATGGCTGCCGGCGACAGCAGCCGGCACGACGTCGCGATGACTTCGCGCGCCAGATACTCATGGTCGCTTTCCGGGGTGCCGTGGCACAGAAGGAAAATTTCCTGAAAAACGGTGGTCAAGGGGAGCGCCCGCAGCCAGCGAAGGTGTTCGGGCCGCAGCCGGGCCTGGACAAAAGGCAGCGAAGGCGAATCAGGGTGCCGGCCCGGGTCATCGAGCAGGATGCGGTCCTCGTTGCCGCGCACGGTCGGCATGTCCAGTTCCAGCAGCATCCCCGCCGTGCCGGTTGGGTCCAACGGCCCGTAGAGGCAATCGCCGAGGTTGACCATATCGGTGATGCCGCGGCGGCGGATATCCTCCAGGACGGCTTCCAGGGCCCAGCGGTTGCCGTGGATGTCCGCCAGGACGGCGACGGAAAGATCGCTCATAATCCGCCCGTTTCAGCCCTTGGCGCCGGAGCCGATGGCGTACAGGGCTGGGTGATCGCCGAGGCGCGCAGACGGGCCGCGGACCATGCGCCAGGAGTGGATGCCCTCCTGCAGGCCGGGCCAGGAGCGGAGCAGGCGCACCGCCTCGGCCGCCAGGGCCGCCCAGGGGCCGACCGCCAGCAGCCCGTCTCCCGGGCGGGCCATGATCCAGCCCCTGATCTGTCCTTCCCGCTCGGCGACCAGGCACTTCCTGGGAAAGCTCTCCAGGCGGCGGCGCAGGAAAAAAGAGCGGTCGTCGCCGAAGAACTCCCCGTCCAGGCCGCAGACGCGGTCGAGTTCCTCGGGCCGCAGGGCGCGAATGTGGTCGTACTTTTTCCCCTTGAACTTGCCGCGGAAGCGCAGCGAGCGGCAGACCTTGCGGAAGCCCATCTTCTCGTAGAAGGAGACGGCATTCAGGTCGCCGTCAAGGAGGATGTTCTCCAGTCCGGCAGCGAGCAGGTGATCCAGGGCCTTCTGGAAGAGCAGCTGGCCGATGCCCAGAACGCGGAGGTGCTTGCTCACGATCAATTCGCCGATGAAGCCGTGCCGGGAGTAGCGGGTGGCCACGCAGACCCCGGCTTTCTCTTCACCCGCCTCGGCGATGAAGCAGCCCGAGGCGTCGTGAGCCAGGAAGGCGGCGAAGGAGTCCATGCTCTCGCTGGCCCAGCCGGCGGCGCGGGTGAGGGCGGTGGCGAAATCGAGGTCCGCCGTTGTCATGCCGCGGATGGATACGGTCGCGGTCGCGCCCATGATGTCTCCTCAGTACCCCAGCGATTCGCCGACCAGGACCACGCGAATGCGGCCGGGGACCATGCCGCTTTCCGTGACCACGAGCTGGCAGCAGATGCGCTGCGGCGGGTGACAGTGCGGGTCCTGGCAGAAGCCGGTATGCGAGCATGGCGTGTCGGCGCCGACGCGCAGGCTGTTGGCCGCGGCGGCCGTGTTGCGCGCGCGGGCGATGGCCGATTCCAGGTCGGCGGCGACCTTGTTCATGCCGGCGATGACGACGACCCGCTTGGGCCCGAAGACCAGCGCCGCCACGCGGTTGCCGGTGCCGTCGATGTTCACCAGCCGGCCGTCGGCGCTGACGGCGTTGCTGCTCATGAGAAAGATATCGGCCAGCAGCCCCTGCCGGCGCATCTCGTCGACTTCCGCCCTGCTGAGCCCCGGCTGGTAGCGGTCGAGCAGGCGGATGTCCATCTTGCGCAGGGCGTCGAGCAGGCCTGACTCCAGGATCGTCTCTGAACCGCCCAGGCCGACCAGGGAACCGGCGGGGATGGCGGCGCAGATATCCTTCACCGCCTCGGCGCAGGCAGCGAAATAGTCGCAATCGATCCCCCGTTTCCGGAAGTTTTTGCTGAGGGTCAGGGCCTGCCGTTGCCAGCAGTCCTTTTTGTGGTCAAGCTTGGCGTTCATCTCGTCCTCGCTTCCAGGTCGGTTTTTGCCATGGAAATTGTACCGTAAAATCAACTTGTTTTAAACAGGGACAGGCGACCTGGAACTGCGAGCGCGTTCTCAATGCTCATCGCCGCCGATATCATAGGGTGAGGTCCTGACGGCGCGGTCAATGTCATAGCGTACGATCGTGTTGTCCAGTCCCTTGTCGATGGCCGGGCTGGAGGCCAGAAGCTTTTTCTGCGCGTCCAGGAGCGGATCGGCATGCAGGGAGCCATCGTCGCCGCTGATATGAGCCTGCCATTGCAGGAGGCCGAGCCCCTCGGCATGGGAAGCAGGCCGCTGATCGAAGAAAAGGCAGGGGCCGCCGCCGATCCTGTAATAGATATTGTTGCTCATCGACGGCATGCCGCTCAGGGCCGAGAGCCCGCCCAGCGCATCGGCATGGCGGATGCGCACGACATGGCCCTCGCCTCCGGCGGCCTGGACGAAGATGTTGTTGCGGATGTCGGGCTCCGCCGTGGGCGGCCTTTTGGCCCCGGGCTCCCAATCCTGGAAGCTGATCCCGAAATGCAGGGCGTTCTGTCCCCTGGCGGCGGCATTAAAAACCGTGTTGTTGTAGATCCTCGGCTGCAGGGAGGCGTAGATGCCGATGCCGGCGTACCCCGTGTCGAAAATGATGTTGTTGCGCAGGACGCCGTTGATGCTTTCGTAATAGCCCGGGTTGGCCTTGACGTCGAAGAACTCCGGGCTGGTGTCGAAGCCGACCATGATGCCGCCGCCGCCGCAGGAGTGAATGAGGTTCCGCTGCACCACGCAATCGCTGGCCCCGCCCTTGAAATAGAGGCCGTTGGTGGCGATGTCGTGGATGCGGCAGTCCTCGACCTGCATGCGGTCGCCGTTGACGTTGTCGATGCCCTCGGCGTTGCCGTTGTCGCGGCGGCCGCTGCGGTAGATCTCGCAGCGGCGGATGACGATATCGTCGCAGCCGGGGGTGATCTTGACGCAGTCGCGGCCGGTGTCGTGGATGCGGCAATCCTCCAGCAGCATGCGCGAGGCGCCGGAGCGGTCGGCGGGATCGCCCCAGTCCCATTTGGTCTGGAACATTACGCCGTAATAATAACCGCCGACGATTTCCAGGCGCTGCAGCTTGCCGCCGGAGGCGTCCACGTCGAACAGGACCGTGACATCGAGATCGGGATTCTGGATGGGGCACTGGATGACGGCCCACTCGCCGGCATGAGAACGGATGGTGATGTTGGGAAGACGCACCCTTACGGCCTCCCTGTACGTGCCGCCGCGCAGGACGACCGTTTTTCCCGCTTCGGCCCTTTCCAGGGCGAAGCCGATCGTCCGGAAAGGAGAGCCCGGGGAGCCGTCGCCGCCGGGATCATTGCCCGTCGTCGACACGTACAGGACGTTCGTATCGTCGTAAACGGGATCGGGCGGCAGCGTCTCTTCGTACACCTGGGGGTCGTCGGGGATATCGTCGTTGTCAGGCATCTCGCCGGCGCAGCCCGACAGGGCCAGGAAAAGCGTCAGCAGAAAGGCCAGCCTGCCGCTGCGGCCGAAGGCCCTTCCAAGGTCCGATTTTGTGCTGGATCCCATACTGTTAAGTAAAATAGGATTCCAGCGGGAATATCTCAGTTCCACAAGAACGCCGGTGTATTCATTTGGGCGCCACCAGGCTTTCTTTCCCGGGGGCGAGCGCTTTTTCCCTCAGCGCCTGGAGGAAGCCGGCGTCGATGCGAAAGATGTCGCCGCTCTCCCCGCCGCCCTCGGTCTTCTGATGGCGGAAGAAGTAGAGCTCCCGGCCGCTTGGCGACAGCAGCGGGAAATCCTCGCCCGCCGGCGTGTTGACCGCGTCGCCCAGGTTGATTGAAGGCGACCAGTTACCCTTGTCGTCGCGGAAGCTGATGTAGATGTCCCAGCCGCCGCGATGGCCGGGGCCAGCCATCCAGGCGGTCAGGAGGTATTCCTCCTCGGGGGAGACGAAGGCATGGCCGCCGATCAGCCCCTGCGGCGAGCGCGGATCGAAAAGCTGCTGCGGCTGGCCGGTTTTTCCCGCGACGAACGGGCAGGTCCACAATCCCCCGGAGGAATAGTACAGGTTGCCGCTCCGGCTTTGGCTGGCCCGCCACTGGTCGCCCGGCCCGTTGATCGGGGCGGGCAGCGGCCGGGGAGATGACCAGCCGTCGCCCTGGCGCTCGACCATCCAGAGGTTGAAGCCGTCGGCGCCGGGCGGGTCCGCCAGCGGCCGGTTGGAACTGAAGAACAGGCGCCGACCGTCGGGGCTGAACGTCGGCTCGAGATCGGAGTGAACTCCGGAAAAGGGGGCGGTGACGGAGGGTTGCCAGGCCCCGTCGCTGCATTCCGCCCTGTGGATCTCCCACTGGCCGGGTCCCTTGCGGACAGCGAAGAACGCCTCGTTCCCATCCGGGTTGAGCGCCAGGCAGAACTCGATGCGCCCGGGCAGGCTGATGACGCCAGGGGAAAAAATCTCGGTCTTGGTCTCTGACGATTTCCGGCCCGGGTCGGGGCCGCTGAGTTCAGGAAACTCCCTTTCCCAGGCCGCAATTGCAAAAACTACCCCCAGCAGGCAGCTTACCAAAAACAGCTTTTTCATTTCGCTTTCTCCTTTTCCCTTCTGTTCGCCCCCCTCCACTTGAAACGATCCTGGGTACAACCGTTCTCACAGAGTGCCGCTACTTTTCCTGCAGCTCTTCCAGCATTTTCTTGGCATTGTCGTTCTCGGGATTCAAGGCCAGGGATTTCTTGCAATTTTCTATGGCAAGTTCCTTGTCGCCGTTTTTCATGCAGGCTTCGCCCAGGCTGTCGTAGGCATTGGCCGATTGCGGAAACATCTCGACGTTGAATTGGAAAACTTTCAAGGCCTCAGGAACTTTCCCGGCATTCATCAGGCCATAGCCGAGAAAATTGAACGATCCCTCGTCAAAATAGAACCCGCTGCCGCTCTCGCGCAGCTTTCTGAGCCTGGCAATCGTTTCATCCAGCGCGTCCGGGCCGGCATTTTTAAGGAGCTCGGAGGCCAGCTTCTTGTGCTGCAAAAAGAAGACCCGGACATGGGACTGATGCTGCGGCCGAACCCATTGATCGCCGCGCTCCTGATACACCTTCATGTTCTTGACAAAGGCAAATTCCCGGTCCAGGGAGAACTTCTCCTGGATCCCGGCGAGGTCCTTGCCGGCGGCTTCCGCGGTTTTGACGCTGTTCCAGAGCCTGCGGATATAATCGAGGTGTTCATGGGCGCGTTCCCGGGTCCAGAGCCCGGTCATGTCGCACAAGACTCTTTCCACGGCGTTTTCGCCCTCCAGGATCTCCTCCAGCACCGCGATCCAGCGCGGCACGTCCAGTTCCGCATATTCGCCGTAGGGATAGGGAGCGAGATGGTGCTCATGCAGGATGAATCCGGGAAAAATCGCCAGCTTCTCCTCGGGAACGACC
>JALOLA010000042.1 GCA_025456205.1 Acidobacteriota bacterium
GGCATCGCCGCCGCCCATTTCTGCCTGCAGGCCGCGGAGCTGGGCCTGGGCACGTGCATGCTGGGCTGGTTCGACGAAAAGAGGATCCAGCGCCTGCTGAACGTTCCGGCCGGGAAGCGGATCGGCCTGCTGATCACCCTGGGCTACGCCGCTGAGGGCTACCCATTGCGGGACAAGGTGCGCAAGGACGTCGGCCTGATGAGCGGCTTCAATTCCTACTGACCGTGTACGCGCTCCTATTTTCAGGGCAGCGGAAATTCCCGAAAATCAGGACGCGGCGGGCGGAAGCCGTCGAGCTTCACTTCATGGTAAAATTATAAAAATGAAAGAAATGAAACATTTTTATCGCCGCTTGTTCTTGATCTTGGTTCTGGCTGCAGCGATCGGCACGGGCCTGCCCGCGAAGAAGGCCCCCGGCCAGGAAACGCTGCGCCTCGAAGTGGAGGCCATCGCGCGGTTGATCGCCGGCAAGCTGGGAGTGGCCATGATGGGGCTGGAGACGGGGGAGACCTTCCTGTTCAACGGCAACGACCGCTTCCCGATGCAGAGCGTCTACAAGTTTCCCCTGGCCATGGCCGTGCTCGAGCGGGTGGACAAGGGCCGGCTTTCTCTGAACCAGGTCGTTCATGTGGCCTCTAGTGACCTCCTGCCCGACACCTGGAGCCCGCTGCGGGAGCGCTATCCCGCGGGAAACGTCGACATCGCCTTGAGCGAGCTGCTGCGCACCACCGTCAGTGAGAGCGACAACAACGGCTGCGATATCCTTTTCCGCATGCTGGGCGGCCCGCCGGCGGTCGACGCCTATGTCCGCGGCCTCGGCATAAAGGGCATGGCCATTGCCGCCACCGAGGAGGAGATGCACCGCGTCCGCGATTCGCAATTCAGCAACTGGTGCGAGCCGGCGGCCATGGCGAGGCTGCTCGATCTCTTTTTCCAGGGCAGGACCCATGCCGCCGCCAGCCGCGATTTCCTGATGCGCCTGATGCTGGAGACCGCCACCGGGCCCAGGCGGATCAAGGGCCTGCTGCCCCCGGGTACGGCGGTCGCCCACAAGACCGGCACCTCGTTCACCGATGGAAAAGGGGTGACGGCAGCCACCAATGATGTCGGCATCGTCACCGTGGCTGGAGGCAACCATGTCGCCATGGTCATTTTCCTGGCCGATTCCTCCGCTGCGCTGGAAGCCCGGGAAAACGCGATCGCCCGCGTCGCTCGCGCCGGGCATGATCATTTTTCGCCGGCTAAAGGACTTGGGGGCGGATTGTAATAAGGTGAAAACCATTTGATCCGGAAAATCAGGCCGGAAGAAGAAGATGCCAGCCGTTTCCCCGAAACCATCACGTTACTGCTGCGGATCGCATTTCTGCAGCAACCTGGGAACGGACGGCAACGAGGCAAAAACTTGAGGCTTGATGCTGTCATCAAATGCATAGGACAATTTTCCCGTTGACACAATTCCAAATTAAAGGTAAACGATGAAGTCCAACGGAGGCTGACAGAATGAAACTTGAACGCAGCATCGGCATTGATATCGATGCGGCCATTGTGCGCGAGCGCGTGTCGACCTATTTCGCCCTGTCCGGTTATATGCAAGCCACCATGCAGCCGCAGCTCATGACCTATCAGCGCCCCGGATCTTTTCCCGGCTGGACGCCAAAGGACTGGAAGGTCAACGTGATCATTCAGATCGTCTCAAGCCCCGCCCAGCCCACGCAGGTCGTCGTGGCTTTCGATATCGACACCAGCGGCCAGTTTGTCATTAAAAGCGAACGACAATACTGGCAAAACGAACTGGACAATATCGAACAGGCGATCCGGACGGGAAAGGTGGATGCCGCCGCAAGCGCTGAAAAAAACCGGCCGTTGTTTGCGAAAAGCCGGATTGCCAGCGCGGCAGTCATCGGCCTGGCCATCATCGGCTTGGCGATCATTTGGGCCATTGCGCGCTTCATATTTTGATTAAAGAATCGTGAAGCAATAGTGTCAGGTTTTATTTTATGACATAATGAACTCTCCGATCTAATTGGATGTTTTATTGAGCTCTTGGCTTGGGACAAAGCAGTAATGACAGACCTGACACCGAACTTTCCCGGGGAAGGAGAAAGAAATGAATGATAAGAGGAACGAAGTATCGATCATTTTTCTAGTGATTTTACTGGCAGCCGCTTCTTCTGCATTTCCATGTACCTCATTTGTTTTCAAGAACAACCAAAGCATATTGTTGGGGCATAACTTGGACTGGCATATTGGTACTGGTTTGTTGATAGTGAACAAAAAAAATGTGAGAAAGACCGCACTTATAGAGTCATTGGAAAAACCTGTTCAATGGATTTCAAGGTACGGAAGCATCACCTTCAACCAGGTTGGCGGAGGTTTCCCTTACGGGGGCATGAATGAAACAGGACTGGTGGTTGAGCAGATGACTTCTGATCTTACAAGATATCCCGCAAAAGACAGTCGTCATCCCATTTCGGCATGCCAGTGGATACAATACCAACTTGACAACTGTTCAACAATCGAGGAAGTCATTGCCACGGATAAAGTGCTAAGGATAAAGGATCAGACCTCAAAATTTCATTTTCTTATTTGTGACAGCAGGGGAGAGGGAGCGGTTATCGAATTCATTGACGGAAAGATGCATGTTGTATCCGGTGAGGAATTTAAAGTACCCGTATTGGCAAACAGTCCATATGATCAATCAGTTTCAGCTTGTCATGATCAAGTCAACAAGGATTACAACAGGTCACTCTATAATTTTTGTACAGCGGCGCGAATGATAGACAACTATTCTGACTCAAAGGATAAAGACAAAATAAATTACTCGTTTGAAATTTTAAAAGAAGTTTCCCAGGGGAGTTTTACCAAATGGAGTATAGTGTATGACATAAATGATTTAAAAATACACTTCAAGGTTTATGAATCACCGAAATTGACAGAAACTCAAATACTATACAGTGAAGAACGGGATGCAGTTAATGGCAAAATCGTTGACCTCAGCCAAATTGATTTTAGTTGTACAAAGCCATCTCTTGCGCTGGATTTAGAACTAGAGAAGCAAGGTCAGATAAACCGGTATTTTGAGGATTATTCAACGGTCTTAAACAAAAAGTACATAAAAAAGGCTTTTGATTACTTTTGGAGCCTGGGAGTTCCAATTCAATTGACTGATAAAGAATTGAATGAGCTGGCAAAATACCCGGAAAGTTTTAATTGTATCAGTAAACTGGAATAATCAGCCATTGGCGACGGATCGTTGATCCGTGTATTTAATGTATAAGAGGGCGGCAAATGACAAAAAAGGGAATGAATTGTCAGCGGATCCATCCCGGGGCCGCGGCGGTCATTATGATCGTCGGCCTGGCGCTGAGTCCCGCATGCAGGTCGAAAAGCTTTCAGGAGGGGCTTTCCGCGGAATTCTCGACAAACAAAGCGGAATACGGTCAGGGAGAAGCGATCCGGCTGCAACTGAGCCTGGGGAACGGCAATGTAGATCCCATGACGCTGACCTTTGCCAGCAGCCAGATCTATGATTTCTGGGTACAGGGCCCCGGCGGTAAGGAAGTCTGGCGTTGGTCCGCCTCCAGGGTGTTTCTCACCGTCATCACCCATGTCGACATCATGCCGAAGGCAACCATTGAATATTCCGAAACTTGGGATCAGTTGCATAACGACGGTATGGCGGTCCCGCCCGGAGTTTATAAGATCCATGCCGGCATTGTCATTGCCGACGCGCCACGAGTCGACCCCGTGACCATCGTCATCCACTGAACCGGAAAAGCATTGGGCTCATGTCTTGCATTACAACATTTGATCTGCCAGGCAAAATCATAACCGGGCAAGAGAATGTGAAATTCCCCGGAGTGATTTGCAATGCCACCGCTCAAAATGGTTAGCGGAAGAGAATATTCATGAATAACCACGACGGAAATATGTTTAGAAACCAGGGAAAGTAATAATGAAAGACCTGACCCCGGTTTTTCAGTGATGGGGATTTTAAAAGAAAAATGAAGTGTTTTTGCCGGTGGCGGAGAAATGAATGAAACTTGAAGAATGTACGTGGCCGGAAGTCGCGGGATATCTCCAGGCGAACAAGCGCTTGATCGTGCCCATCGGGACCTGTGAGCAACACGGGGGCCATTTGCCCTTGAACACGGATACGCTGGTGGCGGAAAAGGTGGCCGAGTATCTCTCGTCAGAAACGGGGGTGATGGTGGCCCCAACGCTGAGCTATGGAGTCAACCTGCCGTGCGACAGGAGGTTTGCCGGAACCTGCTCGACTACGAAGGAACTTCTTGCCGCATTTCTGGGCTCGATTTTACAGTGGTGGCGGGAGCAGGGATTTGCGCGGTTCTTCCTGCTTTCGGCGCATGGAGACCCATTTCATATCGAGGCGCTCAAAACGATCGATCCGGCCACGGTGCGCGTATTGGAGCTGTACGCTTTCGACATGACTGCCCTGCTGGAAAAACAGCAGGGGCCCAGGCATGCCTGCGAAGCGGAAACCTCGGTGATGCTGTACCTGTATCCGGAAAAAGTACAAAAGCAAGCCATGCAGGATTTTGAAACTCCATTTGCAGAATTCGCGCCATATCTGATGCACGAGAAGACGGAAGCAATCAAGGGATCTCCGGGGAACCAGGGGTATCCATCGTATGCCAGCGCGGCGAAAGGGAAAAAACTTTTCGCTATCATGGAGCAACATGCATTGGCTTGGCTCCTCCAGGTACGGGAATCATGAAAACTTTCAATCTGGTGCGCCACATCATGGCGTTTGTGGTGTTGGCCTGTTATCCGCCGGCAATCCTGTTGTGGGTGGCGATCCATCCCTTCGCTCAATTCTGGCGCAAAATGGGGCCGGGTTGGACCTATGCCCTGCTGGCGATCCCGGTGGCGGGGTACATGATTGGTGCCTGGTTTTTTCGCGGCACTCTGCTGGGAAGAGACCTGGGAACCAGCGTTATCGCTTTGACCATGGCGGCTTTATGCATCGCCGCCGGGGCGCTGCTGAACCGCCAGCGGCGGAAATTATTGGATTTCGGGACTCTTTCGGGTCTGCCGGAGCTGTCTCGGAAGCGTTATCCCGGAAAGCTGCTGAAAGAAGGCATCTATGGGCGGATCCGCCATCCGCGCTATGTCGAAGTGCTGCTCATTACCTGCGGCTACGCTTTTTTTGCCAATTACCTGGGGGCTTATCTGGTCGTTTTGTTGAGCATTCCATTGGTTTATTTGGTGACGCTGTTTGAGGAGCGGGAGTTGCGCGAGCGTTTTGGAGCGGCCTACGAAGAGTACTGCCGGTGCGTTCCCCGCTTCGTGCCCAAACGAAAGCCGAGGCATGATGGGGATTGAGGAAGGCATGAGGGCCAGGTCTTGAAATGACGGTATTATTTGAAAAAACCGTCAAAGATCGACCTGCTGATCCAAGGCCTGCCCCTGATTTCCTAATTTCTCCGGTCAGCGAACTGATTGTTTATTGATTTGATCTGCGATAAAATTTCCTGGCTGCCGGCGCGGATGGTCATTTTCCTGGCAGTGAGCGTCGCGCGTTTGGCACCGTATCTCGCTGGAGGGGGTAACCAATGGCCGAGCCTTCCCGGAGTCTCCCGCGCGGAAAACGCTCGAGAGTGCTCCTCGTCCTGACTTCGCTCTATGGGCTGTTGTATGTGATCTTCATTGCTAGCGGCAATTACGGCGCGTCCGGCTCCGAACCCCTGGTGGTGAAGCTGTTGTTTGTTCTGTTCATTGCCGGCTATGTCGTCGCCTGGAAAAACGAGCGTCTGGGGGGCGCGCTTTTCCTGCTTTGGTGGATCGGAATGTGGTACTTGGGGCTGTTCGTCGCCCGGCACGATCGGGGAGCCGGCGTTGTCATGGGCATTCCCCTTGTCATTCTGGCAATTCTGCTCATGCGCTTGCCGCACGGCAGGAAACCATGACCATTGGCGACGGACCAATGATTCGTGCAGTTGATGTGTTGAGCGGGCGTTCCCCTGGCATGCTTTTACGAATAAAGGATCAATGATGAAAACAGATCGAACCAAGCGTTATATGATGTTCGTGCTCTCGGGGGTTGCCGTCTTGCTAATGAAGCCGCACTACCATGGTCCGCTGGCCCAGGTTCTTCACGATTACGGCGGCAACTTCGCCGTATCGTTCGCCGTCTATTTCATCGTCGGCATTGCCGCGTCCCGCCATGGATGAGTTTCCAGGAAAGCATCAGGCGACATGATAGCCGGTTCGTTTTTTGCACAGATCGATCCCTGCCATTCTCCCCATATGTATTTTTTTAACTTCCTGCTCTTCTCTTGCTAACGTCTGACATCTAACGTCTGACGTCTTTATCTCCTCATTATTATCTGCCGGCTTATTTTATTATTCCTTGTATCCCTTCCGGCAGCCTGCGGTGTTTAATCCATGGTTGTCCTAGTCCGCGCAGACGGGATATGGCGGACAGGAACAATGGCATGGATCCCGACAGTAGCCGTGCCGAGGAGGGAGGATGGAAACGAAGAAGAGAATGATCGCGGCGTGGGCCCTTCTAGGCGCGCTGCTGCTGGCGTCCGTTCCGCTGCCGGCCAAGGAGCGGAAGGGAGCCCGGGTCAAAGTGGAGCAGAACGACGGGACCAGCATCAGCGGCGAGCTGCTGATGGTCAAAAAGGACTGTCTTGTCGTTGACGGTCAGGCCGGTGGCGTGATCGTCGAGCTTAGCGAAATCCGCTCGGTGCGGATCCTGAAAAAGTCGCAGGCCGGGACCGGCCTGCTGCTCGGAATGATTGGCGGCTCGGTGATCGGATATGCCTTGGGCAGGCAATCGCCCGGGTGCCAGGACGCGGAGCTGACCGCGGGCTTGTCGTTCCTCCTCATCGGCCTGCCTGCAGGAGGCCTCGGCGCGTTGATCGGATCGGCCCAGGGAAAAGACGTCATCCTGAATATGGGTGGAAAGAAACAGGAACTGCTTGTGCTCAAGCTCAAGCGCCTCGCCCGGGTTCCCGATGCGGCGCTGTCCGCCAGCAAGTAGAATGACCGGGTGCGGTTTGCAAAGCTGACCCGGAGCGAATAAAGGCGGAGCAAGAGTGGCGAGTGCCGGAACTACTGGCGCGGTTTCTTATCCTTGTCTTCGTCGAAGACCTTGCCATAGAGCCTGACGGCGCAGTCGGGGCAGATGCTGTGGCTGAAGCGGGCCTCGGAATGCTCGCTGATGAAGTGCTCCAGCTGCTTCCAGTAGCCCTGGTCGTCGCGGATCTTCTTGCACGAGGCGCAGATCGGCAGCAGGCCGCGCATCACCTCCATGCGGTCGATCGACTCCTGGAGCTCGCGGGTGCGCTCGGCGACGCGCGACTCCAGCTCGCCGCGAGCCTTCTCCAGCGCGGCGATCGCCTGCATCAGCTCGGCGCGCGTGGCGGCGATCTTGCCGCTCATGACGTTGAAGGCGTCGGCCAGGTCGTCGAACTCGTCGAAGGAGCGATTGCGGATGCGGGAGTCGAAGTTGCCCAGGGCCAGCTCGTTGCACTGGGCGGAGAGGCGGTGGATGCGCCGGGTGAGGCCCCGGGAGAAATAGAGGGCGAAGACCAGGGCCAGCAGGACGGAGACGACCAGGGAGAGCAGGCCGGTCAGGCGCAGCTCGGCGAGCTTGTTCCTGACCTCGTCGGCGCGCATGTCGATGCCCACCAGGTAGCGGCCGTCGCCGTGGATCAGGGGCGCGTACCCGGACAGGAAGACCCCCCACTCGTCCTCGACCAGGTCGGTGTCGACCGCGGGCTCGTGAAACCCGAGCAGCATCTGCGGGTTGGCCTCGGCATAGACGCGGCCTGGCGTGGCCTGGGCGTCGGTCTCGTCCGAATCCAGCACGAAGGAGATCCGCTGACCCTCCCTGCGCATGACGTACAGGAAGGAGATGTCGGGGTTGGTGCGGCGGAGGCGGCGCATCTTCTCCAGGGACTCGCGGTAGGCCGGCAGCCCCATGTCGGCCTCGCTGCGGATCGCCTCCAATTCTCGGGCGTCGATGCTCTGGCTCAGCAGGGCGGCGCTGTTCTGCAGCCTGGAGCGCAGGCTGCGCGTCAGGTTGTCCATGGCGCGTACATAAAAAAAAGTCCCGACGCTTCCCGAGATCAGGAAGACCGCCAGCAGGTGGCTGATGAACAGCTTTGAAACGAAGCGGACACGAAAACTGGGCGGCATTCTCATGGGTTTATCCTGTTTTTTCGCTCACTGGCAGTAAAATTCTAAGCAAGCAGGAAAGGATTGTCAATCAATCCACTTTTTCCCGCTCTCCGGAACGGCGCTCGCACAGAAGGGCGGTTTCGTGATAATATTGCCCCGCTTTTTGATAAAATGGCGAATGATGTGATATTTCGAGGCAAATGATGCAGGAGGCCGCCAATGAAAGCCATCTTGACTGAAAAATACGGGCTGCCGGACGTTCTCAGGCTCGCGGAGGTGGCGAAGCCCGTTCCCAAGGCGAACGAGGTATTGATCAAGGTGCGGGCGGCGTCCCTTAACGCCTTCGACTGGCACATGCTGCTGCCCGACCCGTTCATGGTCCGCCTCATGGGCGGCGGGCTGCTGAAGCCGAAGAACAGGATACTGGGGACCGACATGGCCGGGCAGGTGGAGGCGGTCGGGGGGAAAACGGCGCAGTTCCGGCCGGGCGACGAGGTCTATGGCGACCTGGCCCGCTGGGGCTGCGGCGCCTGCGCCGAATATGCCTGCGTTCCCGAGGAGGCGCTGGCGCCCAAGCCCGGGAACATGACCTTCGAGCAGGCGGCGGCCGCGCCCATGGCGGCGCTCACCGCCCTGCAGGGGCTGCGCGACAAGGGGCGAATCCAGAAAGGCCAGAAAGTGCTGATCAACGGCGCTTCCGGCGGCGTGGGCACGTTCGCGGTGCAGATCGCCAAATATTTCGGGGCTGAGGTCACCGCGGTTTGCAGCACCATGAACATGGAAAAGGCGCGCCGGCTCGGCGCCGACCATGTCATCGATTATACCCGGGAGGATTTTACCAAAAGCGGGCGGCAATACGACCTGATCCTGGCCGCCAACGGCTTTCATCCGCTCGCGGCTTACAAGCGGGCGCTGGCTCCCGGCGGGAGCTATGTCATGACCGGGGGCTCCATGAAGCAGATCTTCCATGCCATGCTCCTGGCGCCGTGGTACTCCCTGACCGGCGGCAAGAAAATGGGCGGCATCACCGCCCAGGCGAACCGGAAGGACCTGGTCTTCATGAAGGAGCGCATGGAAGCCGGGGACGTGGTCCCGGTGATCGACCGGGTCTACCCCCTGGCCGGGGTCCCCGAAGCCCTGAGCTATCTTCTTGCCGGGCACGCCAGGGGAAAAGTGGTGATCCAAGTGGAGGATCCCGGGTCCGGGCGCTGAAGATCCGCTGAATGGAGATGGGGAAGCTCCGGGAACGGTTCCTGAGATTTCAGTCCGCGAAATCATATATAGCGGCCTGAACCGGCGGAACGGTCCGCCGAAAAAGCAAAGGAGGGCCCATGCGCGCGAAACCGGCGATCTTTCTTTTTGTCTTCATGGCCGCGACCCTGGCGGCTTTCCCCATCGAAGCATTCAGGGTGACGGGAGTGTCGCTTTCCGTCTCGGAGCCCGAATTCACGGGCGCCTGCCCGCACCGCTTTGTTTTCACCGGCAGGATCAGCGCCAACCGCGAGGGCACGGTGCGCTACCGCTGGCTGCGCAGCGACGGTTCCGTGGGCGGCGAGCAAACGCTGGTTTTCGCGACGGCCGGCACCCAGACGGTCTCCAATTATTGGGAGCTCGGTGCTGGGATGGGTACCTACAACGATCGCTGGATGCAGGTCGAGATCACGGCGCCGAACTCCCGCCTCTCCAGCCAGGCGAAATTCAGCCTGAAATGCATCCCGCAAGTGCAAGTGGAGCGCACGTTCTACACCATTTCCGGCCGGCTTATCTCCTACGCCACCGAGTTCCCGTTTCTCGATATACTCGACGGCGCCCAGCTGAAGGTCCGTCTCACCAGCGGCAGCCGGCTGATCAAGGAAAAGGCGGTCACCCTGACCGACAGCGGCTTCGCCAGCTATTCCATCGTGCTGCTCAATGCCCCGGGCACCTATCGCCTGACCGTGGAGCCGGTCAGCCTGCCGGAAAGGATGATCTGGCAGCGCACCGACCCGGTCAGCCACACGGTCGTGCTGACCAAAGCGAGCCCAACCGCGCTCAATAATAATTTCACGTTCTACTACGCCCTGACCGGCATGCTGTAGACCCGGCCAATAAAGCAGCGGGCGTTCGCCTCGGTGAAACCCGGGGACGAAAGCATTTGGGAAACCTGGGGGCGCCCATGAAAGCCTGAATCGGGCCGCGCGGTGAATGGATGCGAAAACATCCTTCTTTCTGAATACAGGACGCTGGCCAGGTCAATGACCGCCCGCTTTTCCACTTTCATGATGATTCCCCGGCCTTAGGATAAAAAAGCGCGAGAAAATGCAGCCTGGCATGTTGAGCTATTGACGGCCGCAGGTGATCCGGTTTAAAGTTTGCGCGAGAGAGATCATGTAGATGTCGTCGAGAGCGGGAGCTGCGTCATGGCAAGGAGAGGCCTATGTGCAGTAAAGAAGAGATGCCGGGAATGATTATCGCGCGAAAAACGATCCTGCTGGGGATTTGCCTGGTCTTTGCGGCGTGCGCCAATGAAGACAAGGGGCCCGTCGGGCAAATGGTCGACATCGGGACGCACCGCCTGCAGGTCCGGCGCCAGGGCCGCGGGACGCCCGCGGTCGTCTTCGACGCCGGCATCGGCGACACGCTGGAAAAGCTGCAGGTGCTGCAGGAGCGGCTCAGCGGCCTGACCGAGGTGATCACCTACAACCGCGCCGGCTACGGGCGCAGCGAAGCCGGCCCGCTGCCCCGCGACTGCGGGCGCGAGGCGGAAGAGCTGAAATCGCTGCTGGAAAAAGCGGCCGTGCCCGGCCCTTATGTGCTGGTCGGCCATTCGCTCGGTGCCCTGAACGCGCAGATGTTCGCAGCCATGTACCCCGGCGACGTCACCGCCCTGGTCCTGCTGGACCCGCCGCCGCTCTCGTTCCTGCTCGGGCAGGACCACCGGGAACTCGCGTCCATGGCCGAGCGCATGACCGCGGAATGGGAGTCCGCGGCCGCCGCCTCGGGGACGGCGGATGCCGCCGGCAGGGCGCGGGCCGCATTCCTGCGCATGATCGCCTCGGAGCATCGCGAAATGTTCGCGGCTTCGGCCTGGCAGATCGCCGACATCTCGACCTTCCATGACCTGAAATTGCTGGTGTTCGCCGCCGGCAGGGCCAATCCCGCCTTCGGCGAGGGGGCGGATGAGTACCAGAAATATTGGATCGAGCAGAGCCGCGCCGTGGCCGGCAGGTCCATCGAGGGGAAATTCATCCTGGCGCCGGAGGCCGGGCATTACATTCACCAGGACGCGCCCGACCTGGTGGTGAAGGCCGTCACGAAGCTCGTGCTTGCCGCGCGCGCCGATCCGGACTAGATGGATGACATGATCCAGCCGCTATCGGCATTGAAGGATAAGGGCGGACCGGTCCCGGGCGCCTTGCGGGAAAAAAGCGCTTCCCCGCAAGAACCCGACAGGCTGATCTTTCGTAGGAATTGACATGATGGCAAAAGTGAACCTGCTCGGCGCGCTGGTGGCTGTCGTCTATTATGTCCTGGTCATTTTCGTGTTCGTGGCGCGGCTGCTGGGCAAGCCGCGCCTCGAGCATGCGCTCGGCTACCTTCTTCTTGCCCTGGCCGTCCCCCTGACGTACATGCTGCTGACGGCGCCGGCGCTGCAGCGTCCGGCCATTTACTACGTCCAGGTCGGCCTGCTGCTGGCCTACCTCGCCGTCGAGGCCCTGCTGGACTACATTTTGCAGATCGATTTCCGCCATGTGCGCTGGATGACCATCGCCTATGTCACCCTGTTTTTCGCCGGCTCGGGCGGAATGCTGGGAGTGGCGATGCTGGCGGGCCGCCCCTGGGGCCTGGCGGCGATCGCCCTGTTCCTGGTTATGACGGTCCTTTCCTTCGTCCAGCGCGCCATCACCGGCATGTGATCCCCACGGCCAGGGAAGATGAATCCGGACGAGGAGCATCGAACCAGGCAGAGAAAAAAAAGCCGCTGTTTCGGCATGTCTTGCAATTGCGCGGGAAGGCCGCAATAATGGACGGCGGGAGGAAAACATGAACGAAAAGGTCCTGGTGGCGTACGGCAGCAAGCATGGGATGACGGCGGAGATCGCGGAGAGGATCGGCAAGATCCTGCGCGGCGAGGGCCTCGAGGTGGATGTCGCCTGCGCCGACCGCGCCGCCGGCCCAACCGGCTACAAGGCCGTCATCCTGGGCAGCGGCGTCTACGCCGGCATGTGGCGGCGGGAGACGGCGAGGTACTTGAAGGCCCATGAAGCCGAGCTGGCCAGCAAGCCTGTTTGGCTTTTTTCCAGCGGCCCCACCGGGTCGGGCGACCTGGAAAAACTGCTGGGTGGCTGGAGTTTCCCCGCCGGGCTGCGGCCGGTCGCTGACCGCGTCAAGCCCAAGGGCATCATTGTTTTCCGCGGGGCATTCGCCGCCGCGAAAGCGAACTTCTTCGAGAGGTGGATCATCAGGAAGGTCAAGGCGGAATTCGGAGATTTTCGCGACTGGGCGGTGATCGAGGCCTGGGCCAGAGACATTGCCGGGACGCTGAAGTAGACCTCCGGCCGGGCCGCCGTCGACCTGGCCCTGGAGGGCTGATCGCGCCCGAGCAGGCAACACGGCTGGAACCACAAGGTCTTTTCCCGAATGTGATAATATAGACGGAACATGAGCCAATCGAGAACGCATCATTTCCGCGAAGCGGCCTGGAAGCTCTTGCTGCTCGCCGCCGCGTTGTGCGCGTGTCTGGGAACAGGCATGGCCCAGGTGCAGGCGCCGCCGCCAAGCATCTGGCCGCCCATCGCCAACGGCCAGTGGTTCTGGATCGCCCCCAGGACCGACCTCGCCGCAGCGGAAATCGAGGCCGTGTTCCAGAGGATGGTCGTCGAGCAAACGGCCTACCTCGATGCCAAGTTCGGCGTCAGCGTTTTTTTCGCCAAGAAGGTCCGCTTCAGCGCCGGCAAGGCGAAGAAGAGAAAGGAATACGCGGAGCAACCCGGGAAGGCAGACGACCTGCGCATCGAGGCCGAATGGCAAACCGGCTACCTCAACCAGTATCGCGGCCAGACCTATACTTTCATCGCCCTCGATGCCGTCCGCGGCCTGGGCCTGCACTACCTGCCGCGGCCCGGGGAGCGCTTTCCCAAGGCGCCCGCGGGGCGGAACTGGATCGTCAATGTCCTGGCCGGCACGCCCTACACTTTTTTCTTCAGCCTGGAGGATTCGGCGCGCGCCTTCATCAATGCCCTGGCCTCGGCCGTGCGCCAGCGCGGGCTAGAGCTCGAGCTTTCCCGCTTCGGGCTGATGTGGGAGAACGTGACCCCGGCCCAGGCCGCCGAGATGGGCCGGCCCGCCGGCGGCGGCGTCCTGGTGACGATGGTAGCTTTCGGCGGCCCCGGCGACCATGCCGGCGTCCGGCCGCTGGATGCGGTCCTGGCGGTGAACGGCGTCGAGGTGAAGAACTTCTCGCACTTTTCCCTGCTGCTGGAGGCCATTCCCGCGGGGAGCAAGGCCTCGCTCCTCCTGCTGCGGCGCCTGCGGCCGCCAGACAGCGATCCGGAGCCGTGTCCCTGGGACACGCTCACGGTCGAGATCGAGGCCCGTTAGCCGCATGCGCAAACAGGCTCGGCGGGCGCTGCTCGTCCTTCATCTTCTCTTCATGGGCGCGACCGTCCATTTTGCGTTCATGACCGGGAACCTCACCGTGAACCTGGGGATCGCGGCCCTTATTCTGGTCATCCTGGCCAACCTGGCCGTTGGCAGGCGCAAGGCGCTGACCGTCGCCTGCTGCGCGCTCCTGCTGCTGCTGGCCGCATACTACCTGGCGCTGCTGGGCGCTATCTCGCTCACGGGGCTGCCGGCGGCCATGCTCCGGCCGCTGTTCATCGCGCTGGCCTTGCTGGCCCTGCTCGAGATCGCTACGATCGTCTTTGTCGTCCGTTCTCCCGGCCGGGGCAATCCTGCTGATTGACCTTCCGGTTTCTGCTATAATCGCCCTTCGGGCAAGGGGGAAAGAATGAAAACCATTGGACTGTTGGGCGGCATGACGGCGGAATCGTCGCTGGTCTATTACCAGCGCGTCAACGAGATCACGCGGGAGAGGCTGGGCGGCAACCACTCGGCCAGGAGCGTCATGGTCTCGGTGGATTTCGGCGAGGTGGAGCCGCACATGGAGCGCGGCGAGTGGGACCGCGTGCTGGCGTTCATGCTTGACGCCTCGCGTGCCATCGAGCGCGGCGGCGCCGACTTCCTGGTGCTGTGCACCAACACCATGCACCGCTTCGTCGAGGAGATCGGCCACGAGATAAAAATACCCATCCTGCACATCGCCGACGCCACCGGCGCCGCGATCAGGAAGAAGGGGCTGAGAACGGTCGGCCTGCTGGGGACGCGCTTCACCATGGAGGAAGATTTCTACAAGGGCCGCCTGCTGGAAAAGCACGGCATCGCCACGATCATCCCCAAGCAGGAGGATCGCGAGCTGGTGCACAAGGTCATCATCGACGAGCTTTCCCGCGGCATCATCAATCCGGCGTCGCGCGCCGCCTATCGGCGCGTGATCAACAGCCTGGCGGTCCGGGGCGCCCAGGGCGTCATCCTCGGCTGCACCGAGATCCCGCTGCTGGTGAAAGCGGAGGCGGGCGCCATTCCCCTGTTCGACACCACCGAGATCCACGCCCGCGCGGCGGTGGAGCATGCGCTGGCCTAGAAGGAACGCTCAGCCGCGGAGGATGATGCGATCCGCAATGCGCCCGCATTCGGCCGCGGCCGCGCTTGCGCTCGCCTTGCTGGCCCTGGCGGGGGCCGCTTGCAGCGATGCCGGGGGCCCAGAAAAAGAGCCGGCACGGGTCTTCGTCTTCGCTATCGGCGCGGGCGCGGTGGAGAGATCGCCCGGGGGCGAAGGTCGTCCCGGCGAAGCGCTGACCCTGACCGCCGTTCCGGCCGATGGCTGGCGCTTCGAGCGCTGGAGCGGGAGCCTGTCCGCGACCGCCAACCCCCTGACCTTCACCCTGGGAATGAAGCAGACCTGCATCGCCGTTTTCCGGCCCATCGACAACGGCAGCCAATATGTCCCCGGGGCAAGCCATTTCGGCCGCAACCGCTACACCGAGTATATCCCGGGCGACCGCCCTCTTGTCATCTCCGTTCCCCACGGCGGTGAGCTGAAGCCCGCGGAGATCCCCGACCGGGTGAATGGTGAAACCACCCAGGACGGCTTCGTCATCGAATTGGGCAGGGAGGTGGCCGGCGCGTATGGCGCTTCGTTTCAAGGGCGGCCGCACCTGGTGCTCTGTCACCTGCACCGGGAGAAGCTCGATGCCAACCGGGAGCCGGGAGAGGGGGCCGCCGGCGACCCGTTCGCGCTGCTGGCCTGGAACGAGTTCCAGGAGTTCATCCTCGTGGCCAAGGCGACGGTTGAACGGGGTTTGTACCTGGACCTGCATGGGCAGAGCGACGATGAGGCGCGGCAGCAGTTGGGCTACCTCCTTTCGGCGCAGGACCTGCGGAGCACCGACGCCGAGCTGGACCAGGGGGCTCTTGCCGCCGGGTCCAGCATTCGCCACCTGGCCCAGGCGTCCGCCGTGCCTTTCTCCAGGCTTTTGCGCGGACCCGGCAGCCTGGGCGGGCTGCTCGAAAAGCTGGGCTACGAAGCCGTCCCGTCGCCGCAATGGCCCCATCCCGGCGCCGTTCCGTATTATGACGGCGGCTACAACACCCAGGTCCACGGCTCGCGCGACGGGGGAACGGTGGATGGCATTCAACTGGAAGCGACACGCAAGGTGCGCTTCGACGCGGTGGCGCGGGGGCATTTTGCCGACGCTTTGGCCCGGGCGCTGGGGGAGTTCGTCTCGACATGGTATTGAGCGCCCGATCGACTCCACTGCTTCCTGATGAATCGCTGCCGGCGCCCGGTCCGGACTTGTCATTGACGATGAAGCGCGCCGGGCCCATAATATGGTTTCCGGGAGGTGGCTCCGGACCATGGAAATGATGAAGGAATGCATCGTCTGCACTTATGCCGACCGGCCGGAAACGCGCCCGCTGATCGAGGGCCTGGAGCTCCAGGCCTGGCCGCGATTCATGCTGCACGGGGATGTGCGCAGCTGGCATTCGCTTTTCGAAAGCTTCGCCGACTGCCAGCTTCTCCTTTGCCGCCCGAACGGCGAGATCCTGGCCGTCGGCCACACCGTGCCCCTCTTCTGGGACGGCAGTTTCGCCGGGTTGCCGGCGACCATCGAGGCCATCATCGACCGCGCCGAACAGGGCCGCAGCGAGCGCCGGCCGGCCAATGCCGTCTCCGCCCTGGCGGCCATGGTCGATCCGGCGCAGCGCGGGCATGGTCTCAGCCGCAAGATCGTCGAGGAGATGAAAGCGCTCGCCGCCCGCCGCGGCTGCGGCTCGCTGATCGCGCCGGTGCGCCCCACCTGGAAGAGCCGCTATCCGCTCATGCCCATGGATCGCTATGTCGCCTGGCGGCGCGGCGACGGCGCACCGTTCGATCCCTGGCTGCGCGTCCACCAGAGCCTGGGGGCGCGGCCGCTGGGCATCGCCCCCGCCACCGTGACCGTGACGGGCACGCTGGATGAATGGCGGGAATGGACCGGGATGGATTTTCCGGCCAGCGGCTCGTACGTGGTCCCGGGCGCCCTGCAGCCGGTGAGCATCGATCGCGAACAAGACCTGGGCCTCTACCAGGACCCCAATTACTGGATGGAGCACGCTGTCGGGCCGCCCGTCTCTTCCTGAAAACGCCACGCTGCTCCGCGCCTTGCTTATTTTGTCGCGGTATTCCAAAATGGAGTGCGCAGGCCGCTGTTGCGGCCATGCTGGACCCTGCGGGATGAACAAGGAGGGAACATGAAAATGAACAGGGCCCTGATCATGCTTGCGGCGGCCATGGTTGCACTGACGGCCGGCGTGGCCGAGGCCCTGACCCGCAGCGATCCGGCCATCCAGGCCGGCAGCCTGGCGATGGAGCTGAAGGAGTGCTACGGCTCGGCGGCGCTGATGGCGGTCAACGCCCTGCACGGCAAGCTGTCCAGGGAGCCGGTCAGCGGCGCCGGCATGTAGGCGGATGAAGTGCGCTTGAAGGAGCGGGAAATGGATCGTGCGCTGCGCAAAAGGATCGCCGGCCTGCTGGGCAGGCAGAAGCTCGGGATACTGGCCACCCAGGGACGCACGTATCCCTACCAGAACATCGTGGCTTTCGCCGCCGGCAGGGACCTGAAGACCATCGTCTTCGCCACCCGGCGCGCGACCAGCAAGTACAGGAACCTCAAGCTCCGCAGGCGGGTCGCCGTCTTTGTCGACGACCGCGCCAACCGCGAGGCCGATTTCCAGGAGGCGACCGGCATCACCGCCCTCGGCATGGCCGGGGAAACGCGGGGCAAGGAGCGCGCGCGATCGGCACGGCTGCTCCTGCGCCGCCATCCCTTCCTGAAGGAATTCCTGGCCGCGCCGGACTGCGCCGTTTTTGCCGTCCGCGTGCGCGTTTACGTCCTGGTCCTGCGTTTCGAGAAGGTCATCGAGGCCCGCGTCCGCTGAGCCGCGGCCGCCCCGGGGGCCTGAGGAGAACAAATGAAACCCTGGTATGAGGAATTGTTCGCTGATTACGCCGAAAAGTACGATCAAGAGGCCTTCACGCAGGGGACGGTCGGGGAGTGCGATTTCATCGAAGCCGAGATCGCCGGCGACAAGGGGGCGCGCATCCTGGACATCGGCTGCGGCACCGGCCGCCACGCCATCGAGCTGACCCGGCGCGGATACTCCGTCACCGGCGTCGACCTCTCCGCGGCGCAGCTGCGGCGGGCCGGGGAAAAAGCGGCGGCCCTGGGCCTGGCGCTCGACCTGCGCCGCCACGATGCCCGCGAGCTTCCCTTCGCGAGCGAGTTCCACCTGGCCATCATGCTGTGCGAAGGCGCCTTCCCGCTGATGGAGACCGACGAGATGAATTTCCAGATCCTGCAGGGGGCGGCCCGGGCCCTGCGGCCGGGAGGGAAATTCATTTTCACCACCCTGAACGGCCTGTTCCCGCTGTTCCATTCGGTGCGGGACTTCTTCGCCGCCCAGAAGCAGGACGGCGGCGCCGAGTACAGGAACAACACCTTCGACCTGATGACCTTCCGCGACCATAACCTGACGACCTTTGTCGACGACCGGGGCAAAAAAAGGGAGCTGTCCTGCAACGAGCGCTACTATGTCCCCAGCGAGATCACCTGGCTGCTGAAGTCGCTGGG
>JALOLA010000043.1 GCA_025456205.1 Acidobacteriota bacterium
GCGGCGGATGGGGTCGAAGGAGGAGACCAGGATGGCCTCCGGCGTGTCGTCGACGATGAAGTCGACGCCGGTGGCGTTCTCCAGGGCGCGGATGTTGCGGCCCTCGCGGCCGATGATGCGCCCCTTCATCTCGTCCGAGGGCAGGTCAATGACCGTGACCGACGAGGAGACCACGTGCTCGGTGGCGATGCGCTGCACGGCGTTGGAGATGGCCTCCTTGGCCAGCTGCTGGCTCTTCTCCTTGAGCTCGTCCTCGATCTGCTTCAGTTTCTGGGCCGATTCCAGGCGCGCCTCGCCCTCATACTGCTTGAAGATGAGTTCCTTGGCCTCCTGGACGGTCAGCCCCGAGATCTTCTCCAGCTTCAGCCGCTGCTCCTCGTGGAGCTGGTTGACCTGGCTCTTGAGGGCGGCGATCTCCTCTTCCTGCAGGTCCAGCTCGCGCTCCTTCTTTTTCAGCTCTTTTTCCTTGTTGTCCAGGTTGGTGTAGCGCTTGTCGAGGTTCTCCTCCTTCAGGATCAGGCGCTTTTCGGTGGCGTTCAGGCGGTTGACCTTCTCGTTCTGCCGGCGGTTGTATTCGTTCTTCCACTCGGCGAACTCCTCCTTCAGCTCCAGCTGCGACTGCTTGCGCGACCGTTCCAGCTCCTCGCGGTTCCTGGCCTCGAGCTGCTTCTGGTACGCATCCACCTTGCGGAACTCGCCGGCGAATATCCGCTTCTTCAATAAAAATACCGCACCGCCTCCCAACAGGGTGCCGATCAGCACCAAAGCGATCTCGGTCATTGTCTTCCTCCTGTGATCAGGACGACAAACTGACGGTTAACTTTCCATCCTCGCTTTCAGGCGACAACAGCGTGTCGATCCGCCCCAGGATCTGTGCCAGCTTCTCGTTCTCCTTTTTCAGGGAGAAGAGGTCCTGGGCGATGTTTATCGAAGTTAACAATCCCAATTTCTGGGCGTCCAATTCGTTCATCCTGCTCTTTATTTTATTGATCTTGTTCTCTACGTATTCGACCACCTGCAGGAACTCCTCGGGCTGGACATCGTCGGCCAGCTGGAACACGAACCTCTTGCCGGTGATCCGGACCTCGACTTCCTTGCCCATCATTCCCCAAGCGAATCGACCAGGTCGATCAGCGAGGCGATCTTCTTGCGGATCTCGCCCTTCTCGCCCTCGCGCTGGGACGAATCGTGCTTGATCTCCTGCAGCTCCTTCTTCAGCTTCTGGTTCTCGTCGCGCAGGGACCTCATGCCGGTGATGAGCCGGTTGATCTTCTCTTCCAGTTTATCGAACTCCTTGATACTGCTGCTCATGCGTGCTCTCCTTAACGTTGGATTAGGCCCAGCTGCGCCGCCAGCCGGCCGGTGAACTCCCGGTGGGCGGCATTCACTTCCTCGCCGGTCAGCGTGCGCTCCCCGGCCCGGTAGGTGAAGCCCATGGAAAAGCTGACCTGGCCGGCGGGGACGGCGTCGCCCCGGAAAACATCGGTCAGCTCGTAACTCTCGAGCGCCGCCGGGCGCAGTCGCTCGACCGCGGCGCGCAACTCCTCGTAGCTCACGGCGGTGGGCATCAGGAATGTGAAATCGCGGCGGGCGGCGGGGAAGCGGTTCCAGGGGCGGAAACCGCTTTCGGGCGCGGCCGCGACCAGGGCGGACAGGTCGAGCTCGGCGGCGAACACCGGCCGGTCCAGCCTGGAAAGGCGGCGGGGCTCCGCCGCCACCTCGCCGGCCCAGCCGCAGCCACGGCCTGCGACCTCGACCGCGAAGCTGCAGTGAGGCGAGAACAGCGGGTGCGCCTGCCTGCGGAAGTCAAGCTCCAGGCGCAGGCGCCGCCCGACCGCCGCCAGCTGCGACTTGAACCAGGGAAAGTCGAACTCCCGGGCGGCCAGGCGCCAGTCTTTCCGCTGCTGCAGCCCGTAGGCGCTGACGGCCAGCCGCCGGCTCTCGCCGACCTGCCCGCCGTACTGAGCGAAGGCCTTGCCGATCTCGAACAGCGCCACGCGCTCGAGCCCCTGGTTGGCGTTGGCCGCGGTGTTCTTCAGCAGCCCGACCAGCAGCGAGTTCTTCAGCACCGAAAAATCCCTTCCCAGGGGGTTCTTCAGAACGAGAGGCGCCTCGTGCGGATCGGCCATGAGGTTCTCCTCGGGCGCCTGGAAGACGTAGTTGATCACCTCGTTGAAGCCGGCGTCGGCCAGCTGGTACTTGAGGCGCTGGACAATGACGCGCTCGCGGTCGACGCGCAGCACCGGATTGGCGGACAGGGGCATCTCCCCCTGCAGGTGTTCGTAGCCGTGGATGCGGGCGATCTCCTCGACCAAATCCTCCTTGTACTCCGCGTCCACGCGGTGGCTGGGGGGCGTGACCTGCCAATGGTCGCCCTCGTCGCCCAGGCGGAAGCCCAGGCGGCCGAGGATGGCGGCGCAGGCGGCGGCGGGGATCTCCATGCCGGTCAGCTGCGCGGGAAAAGCCTTTGGCAGGCGGATGGCGGGCCGGGACTGCGGCCGCGGGTAGACGTCCTGGAAGAAGGCGGGGGCCAGCGCCCGGCCCTGCGAGCGCGACAGCAGGAGCAGGGCCATCTGCAGGGCCGGCAGGGTCGCCTCGGCGTCCATGCCGCGCTCGAAACGGTAGCTGGCGTCGGTCTTCAGGCCCAGGGCGTGCGCCCCGAGGCGGATGACCACCGGCTCGAAGCAGGCGCTCTCGATGAAGACGTGGCGCGTGCCGGCGCTGATCCCCGAGGCCAGGCCGCCCATGATGCCGGCGAGGGCCAGGGGACGGGAGGCGTCGGCGATGAGCAGGTGGCGCTCGTCCAGGGCGACCTCGCGCTCGTCGAGCAGCCGCAGCGTCTCGCCCTTGCGGGCGCGGCGCACGCGCACCTGCCCGCCCTGCAGCTGCTCCAGGTCGAAGATGTGCAGCGGCTGGCCGCAGGTCATCATCACCAGGTTCGAGGCGTCGACGATGTCATTGATCGGGCGCAGGCCCAGGGAGAGCAGCAGGCGCTGCACCTCGGGCGGCGACTCCCGCACCTGCAGGTCGCGGACGATGCAGCCGCTGTAGCGCCGGCAGTCGGAGGCGTCCTCGATGCGGATGGCAAAATCCCCGGCGGCGGCCGGGAGCGGCACGGCCGTCAGGTCCATGGGGGTGAAGCGCAGGCGGGCGTTCTTGGCGGCGATCTCGCGGGCGATGCCGTAGTGCGAGAGCCAGTCGGGGCGGTTGGGCGTGGTCTCGATGTCCAGCACCGTCTCGCCGCCGCTGGACTGCATCTCGGCCGTCTCCAGCCCGATGCCGGCCAGCAGCTCCTTCAAGGCGCCGTCATCCAGGTCGAAGGCGACGAAGCGCTTCAGGTATTCGACGTTGATCTTCATGGCGTCACCCGAACTGCCCGAGCAGGCGCAGGTCGTTCTCGTAGAGCAGGCGCAGGTCCGGCACGCCGTACTTGACCATGGCCACGCGCTCGATGCCCATGCCGAAGGCGAATCCCGAGTACTCCTCCGGGTCGATGCCGCAATTGCGCAGCACCTGCGGGTGCACCATGCCGCTGCCCAGGATCTCCAGCCAGCCCGTCCCCTTGCAGACGCGGCAGTCGGTTTTCCTGCCAGCGCACAGGAAGCAGCTGATGTCGACCTCGGCCGACGGCTCGGTGAAGGGAAAGTAGCCGGGGCGGAAGCGCAGGACGATGTCGGGGCCGTAGAACGAGCGGCAGAAGGCCTCCAGCGTTCCCTTCAGGTGCGAGAAGTGGATGCCGCGGTCCACCAGCAGCCCTTCCACCTGGTGGAAGCAGGGCGAGTGGGTGGAGTCGGGGTCGTCCTTGCGGAAGGCCTTGCCCGGCGAAATGATCTTCAGCGGCGGCCGGTGGCCCAGCATGTAGCGCACCTGCATCGGCGAGGTGTGCGTGCGCAGCAGCAGGTCGTCGTGGCCCTCCAGGAAGAAGGTGTCCTGCTCGTCGCGGGCCGGATGGTGCTCGGGGAAGTTCAGCTTGGTGAAGTTGTATTCATCGCGCTCGACCTCGGGGCCGGCCGCGATCTCGTAGCCCAGCTGCAGGAAAATGTCCTCGATGCGGCCCTGAATGTCGGCGATGAGATGGAAGCGGCCGACGGGGAGCTCGGAAGCGGGCAGCGACGGGTCATCCCAGGCGCCGGAGGCCGCGGCGGCGAAGCCCGCCGCGCCGGCGGCGGAGAGCGCCGCCTCGACGAATTCCTTGAACTGGTTGATGGCCTGCCCCGCCAGGGGTTTTTCGGCGGGGAGGCATCCCTTGAGCCGGGCCAGGAACTGGCTGACCACCCCTTTCTTGCGGCTGAGGTAGCGCTCCTTCAGGGCGGCCAGCTGCTCGGGAGATTGAATGGATTCTAACTCATGACCGAATGACCGTCGGGCTCCTTCAATCTCTTTTTTGAGTTCATCGATCATGCCACGGACTTGGCTTTCTCGACGATGGCGCGGAACGTCTCGGGTTCGCAGGCGGCCAGGTTGGCCAGCATCTTGCGGTTGAGCAGGATGTTGGCTTTCTTCAGGTTCTTGATGAAGAGCGAATAGCTCATGCCGAACTCACGGACGGCGGCGTTGATGCGCACGTTCCACAGGGTGCGGAAGTCGCGCTTGCGGTTGCGCCGGTCGCGGTAGGCATAGACCATCGCCCGCTGCACCGATTCCTTGGCCGAGCGGTAGTTCTTGCGCTTGGCGCCCCAGAAGCCCTTGGCCTGGTCCAGTATCTTTTTTCTGCGCAGAAGTTTTTTGTTTCCTCTGGTTACTCGCGGCATAATGTCCTCCTGTTATGAATACGGCAGCAGCTCTTTCGCTTTCTTGAATTCCGACTTGACCACGTACGTCGCCTGTTTCAGGCCGCGCTTGCGCTTCGAGCTCTTCTTGGTCAGGATGTGCCGGCCGAAAGCCTTGCTGCGCTTGATCTTTCCGCTGGCGGTCACTCGCAACCGCTTCTTGGCTCCTCTATGGGTTTTTAGTTTTGGCATCCTTGCCTCCTTTTTTCGCTCCGATCATGATATGACAGAAAAAACCCTCCCGCTTGGGGGGGGACTCGATCTCCGCGATCTCCTTCAGTATCTCCATGATGCGCCCGACCATCACCTCGAGCATCTCCGGCTTGCGCTTCTGGCGCCCCTTCAGCCACACCGTCACCTTGACCTTGTTGCCTTCGGCCAGGAACTCCTTGATCTTCCTCAGCTTGACGTCGACATCGTGCTCGCCGATCACCGGCGTGAACTTGATCTCCTTGACCAGCACCTTGCGCTGGTGGCGCTGGGCCTCGTGGGCCTTCTTCTGCAGGGAGTAGAGGAACTTGCCGTAATCCAGGATGCGGCAGACCGGCGGCTTGGCCTCCGGGGATATCTCGACCAGGTCCAGCTCCTTCTCGTGGGCGATGGCCAGGGCCTGGGCGATGGGGATGATGCCGACCTGGGCCTTCTCCTCGTCGATCAGGCGGACCTCGGCGGCCATGATCTCCTCGTTGATCCGGTGGGGATTCTTTTTTTTGTTGGGGATGGGTTTACTGAATCTCATAATGTTGGCTTTTTTCCTCGATGATTATTTTAATTTTCTGCAGGAATTCGGCGATGCCGACCTTGCCCTGGTCGCCCTGCTTGTGGATGCGGAAGGAGATGTTGCCGTCCTTCTGCTCCTGGGGGCCGAGCACGATGATATAGGGGACCTTCTGGTTCTCGGCATCGCGGATCTTGCGGTTGACGCCCTCGGAGCGGGAGTCGAGATCGACGCGCAGCCCGCCGCGGCGGAGTTCTTCCAGCACCCGCCGGGCGTAGGGCAGGCAATCGTCGTTGAGCGGGGCGATGACGGCCTGGACCGGTGCCAGCCACAGCGGGAAAAAACCGCGGTAATGCTCGATCAGCACGCCGAAGAAGCGCTCCAGGGAGCCCAGCAGGGCGCGGTGCACCATGTAGGGCTGGTGGGCGGCGCCGTCGGCGCCGATGTATTTCATGGCGAAACGCTCCGACATGTTGAAGTCGAACTGGATGGTGGTGCACTGCCAGAAGCGGCCCAGGGCGTCCTTGATCTTGATGTCGATCTTGGGCCCGTAGAAGACGGCCTCGCCCTCCATGCGCTGGTAGGGCAGCTGGCGCACGGCCAGGGCCTTGACCAGCGACGCCTCGGCCTCGACCCACATGGCGTCGCTGCCGGCGTACTTGCCGGCGACGCGCGGGTCGCGCACCGACAGCTCGATCTTGAACTCGCTGAAGCCGAAGGCGCGCAGCAGGTCGAGGGAAAAGTCGAGGGTGCGCAGGATCTCGCCGTCGATCTGCTCCGGGGTGCAGATGATGTGGGCGTCGTCCTGGGTGAAGCCGCGCACGCGCAGCAGCCCGTGCAGCGTGCCGCTGCGCTCGTAGCGGTAGACCGTCCCCAGCTCGGCCCAGCGCAGGGGCAGGTCGCGGTAGGAGCGCTGGCTCGACTTGTAGACCAGAGGAGCTCGTAGCCGCCCTCGTAGTGGCGCTTCTTCCAGTACGACTCGATCTCGTGGCGGATGCGCGCGCCCTTGGGATGCCAGTATGCCAGCCCCGGGCCGGCCTCCTCCTGCAGGGAGAACAGGTCGAGGGCCTTGCCCAGCAGCCGGTGGTCGCGCTCCTTGGCCTCCTTGAGGAAGCGCAGGTGCTCGTCCAGCCCCTGGGCGTCGGGAAAGACCGTGCCGTAGACGCGCTGCAGCGAATGGTTCGTCTCGTCACCCTTCCAGTAGGCGGCGGCCACGCTCAGCAGCTTGAAGTGCTTCAGCAGCCCGGTCGCCGGCAGGTGCGGTCCGCGGCAGAGGTCGACGAAGTCGCCCTGCCGGTAAATAGAAACTTCATCGCCGGCGACCTTCTCGTCGAGCAGCTCGGCCTTGAGCGACTGGCGGCGCTGCAGGAAATGGTCCCGGGCCTGGGCCTTGGTCCAGAGCTCCCGGAGGATGGGGAGGTTCTGCTTGGCCAGGTGGGCCATTTTCCTGGCGATGACGGCCAGGTCGTCCTCGGTGAGGGGGCGCTCGGTCAAAAAGTCGTAGTAGAAGCCGTTCTCCACGGCCGGCCCGACGCCGTACTGCGTGTTCGGGAACAGCTCGAGAACCGCCTGGGCCAGGAGGTGGGCGGCGGAATGGCGGTAAACGTCAAGGGCCTCCGGGGAATGGGGAAAGATCTCCTCGACCTGGTCGCCGGGAGCGCTGGGCGTAGCGATGGCCTTCAACTCGCCGTTTATCTTCAGCAGGATCGCTTTTTCTTTTTCCATGTAACCAATAGGCGCGGGCGGGCTCGAACCGCCGACCTCTACCGTGTCAAGGTAGCGCTCTAACCAACTGGGCTACGCGCCTGTCTATGGGACCGGACTACTTGACCAGGGCCTTCAGTTCCTTGCCGGCAATGAACTTGGGGACCCGCTTCTTGGGAATATTGATCTTGGCGCCCGTCTTGGGATTGCGGCCCACCTTGGCTTTCTTGTCGATCGCCTTGAAGGTCCCGAATCCGACCAGCGTCACTTTGCCCTGTTTCTTTTTCAACACGTCGCCGACGACCGTGACCAGTGTATCAATGACCTTGATGGCGTTGCTCTTGATAATACTGGAATCTTTAACCATCAGCTGCGCGATTTCGTTCTTGTTCATTTTTAACATCCTCCTAAATGACACGGGTCAATTTACCGCAAAAGATGGCGAAAGTCAATACCCACAACAAAACAGCACCCTCTCCAGGGCCTGTTTGGCGCCGCCGCCGCGGTGAATTTGCTTTTCGCCGGAGAATCCATTATAATGACTCGTTGAATATGAGCAGATCGAGGAAAATCAATGGCAGAAGATTTGTTGCAGAGCATCAAGCAGATCAGCCGGGAGCGAGGCATCAATCCCGACATTTTTTTCTCTGCCATCAAGGAAGCGCTGCTTACCGTCTCCAAGAAGTATTTTGACCCGAACGCCACCATCCAGATCGAGATCGACGAGCACAAGGGCATCATCGAGGTCTATGTCAGCAAGCTGGTGGTCAAGGAGGTCAGCGACCCCCTGGCCGAGATCCACTGGAAGGACGCGCTGAAGTACGACTCCAAGGCGCGCGAGGGCGACGTCATCAAGATCCACCTGCCCGGCGAGACCCTGGGGCGCATCGCCGCCCAGTCGGCCAAGCAGATCATCATGCAGAAGATCCTCAAGGCCGAGCAGGAGAACATCTACGAAAAGTATTTTCAACTGGCCGGCACCCTGATGACCGGCGAGATCCGCCGCATCGAGAACGGCAACATCATCCTCGGCCTGGAGTGGGGCGAGGCCGTCCTGCCCCCCAAGGAGCTCTCCCCCAAGGACAGCTTCCGCCGCGGCGAGATCATCAAGTTCCTCATCAAGCGGGTCTTTTCCGAGGGCAAGGGTCCGCTGGTCCTGGCCACGCGCTACATGAACGACTTCGTCGCCGAGCTGATCAAGAAGGAAGTGCCCGAGGTGGCGGAGAACATCGTCAAGATCTTCGCCATTTCCCGGGAGCCGGGGATCAAGTCCAAGGTGGCGGTATACTCCACCGACAAGGCCATCGACCCGGTCGGGGCCATCGTGGGCATGAATGGCAACCGCGTCCTGGCCATCACCAAGGAGCTGCGCGGCGAGCGCATCGACGTCATCGCCTGGAGCAGCGCCCCCGAGCGCTTCATCGCCTCCGCCCTGACGCCCGCCGAGGTGGTCAAGGTGCACCTGGTCGACCCCGACAACCACGTGGCCGAGGTGACCGTCAAGGATGAAACGCTGTCGGCCGCCATCGGCAAGAAGGGGGTCAACATCAAGCTCGCCTCCAAACTGACCGGCTGGGACATCCAGATCGCCAACCGCAAGAGCGAGAGCGGCGAAGAGAAACAAACCAAACAATAGGAGGGCTTGGACATGTCATCCACCATCAAGCTGCACGAAGCCACCAAGCAATTCAAGCTTTCGAATAAACTGGCCATGTACTTCCTCGAAAAGAACGACATGCCGGTCAAGTCGCACTCCTCGGTCATCAACGTCGACCAGCTCGAGTCGCTGCGCGAACTTTCGGAAAGCGCCAAGAAGGTCAGCGCCCTGGAGGTCGAGATGACCAAGGGCAAGGGCAAGAGCGCGAAGAAAGCCCCGGCCGCGCCCCCGGCGGCGGAGCCCAAGGCGACCGCCAGGAGGGCCCCGGCCAAGGCCGCCGCTGCCGCCGACAAAACGGCGCCGGAAAAGAAAGCGCCGGCCGCCAAGCCCGCCCCGGAAAAGAAGGCCGTCGCTGCGGAAGCCATGGCCCGGGCCGCGCAAGCGGCCAAGGCCCCGGCTCCCAAGGCCGCCCCGGCCGCCAGGCCCGAAGCGCCCAAGGCCCCGGCCCCCAAGGCGGCGGAGCCGGCCGCTTCAAAACCCGCCACGCCGCCCCCTCCGGCAGCGGAAAAGCACGCCGCCCCGCCGGCGCCCAGGCCGGCCGCCCCCGCGACGCCTCCCCCGGCAGCGGCAAAATTCGCCCCGCCGGCCCCGGTTCAGCCCCACCCCGCGGGATTCCCAGCCCCCAGGCCGGCCGACTCTAAACCCTCGGCGCCGCCGGCGTTCAGGCCGTCCCCGCCCCAGCCGCAGCGGATATTCCGCCCCTCGCCATCGCAATACCGCCGCTCCGGACCTCCCCAGGGCCAGCGCCGGCAGTCGCCCCGTCCGACCCATCCCTACCCGCCCAAAAAGGAAAAGGTCGTCGAGCCCCTCAACCTGCCTGCCAAGATCCAGATCACCGATTTTTGCACGGTGAAGGAGCTGGCGGAGAAGCTGACCATCAAGTTGAAGATCCTGGAAGAGAAGATGGCCCAGATGAAGATGAACTACCAGGGAAACCAGATCATGGCGGGCACCGACATCGAGCTGCTCTGCGCCGACTACGGCGTGGGGCTCGAGGTCCTGCCTTTCGAGGATTACGTCTTCCAGGCCCAGGTGGCCAAGAGCGGCAGCCAGCCGACGGCCCGGCCGCCGGTGGTCACGGTCATGGGTCACGTCGACCACGGCAAGACCACGCTGCTGGACACCCTGCGCAAGACGCGCGTGGCCGAGAAAGAGGCCGGCGGCATCACCCAGAAGATCGGCGCCTACAAGCTGAAAACGCCCGGCGGGGCCATCGTCTTCATCGACACGCCGGGGCACGAGGCTTTCACCAACCTGCGCGCCCGCGGCGCCAAGGTCACTGACATCGTCATCCTGGTCGTGGCCGCCAACGACGGCGTGCAGCCGCAGACGGTCGAGGCCATCCGCCACGCCCAGGCCGCCCAGGTGCCGATGATCGTGGCCATCAACAAGATCGACATCGCCGGCGCCGACCTGGACCGGGTCAAGACCGACCTGAACAAGAACGGCATCCTGGTCGAGGAGTGGGGCGGCAAGGTCGTCACGGTGGAGATCTCCGCCAAGATGAACAAGAACCTGGACCAGCTGCTGGAGATGATCCAGCTCGTGGCCCAGCTGCAGGAGCTGAAGGCCTATGCCCTGGTGCCGGCCCGCGGCACCATCATCGAGTCGCGCCTCGATCCCCAGCTGGGGCCGATCGGCACCGTGCTCATCCAGCACGGCCAACTGAAAAAGGGCGATTATTTCATCTGCGGCAACGCACTGGGCAAGATCAAGTCCATCTTCGATGATGGCGGCGGCATGATCGAAGCCGCCCAGGTCCCCGACCCCATCGAGATCATGGGCTTCGACGCCCTGCCCCAGGCCGGCGACATTTTCCAGGTCGTCGACGACCTGGACAAGGCCAAGAAGATCATCGAGATGCGCCAGGCCACGCAGAAGGCCGCCAAGAACAAGGATTTCCTGACCGAAAAGAAGCTCAGCCTGCAGAACCTCTTCACGCTGGTCGAGCAGGAAAAGATCCAGGACTTCCCGGTGATCGTCAAGGCCGACAATTACGGCAGCGCCGAGGTCCTGGAGCAGGTGCTGGCCCGCCTCAGCCAGGAAAAGCTCAAGATCCAGGTCCTGCACAGCGGCCTGGGCAACATCACCGAGGGCGACATCCTGCTGGCCACCACCGCCGGCGCCGTCATTCTCGGCTTCAACGTCAAGGCGCCGCAGAAGATCCTGTCCATGGCCAAGATGGAAAAGGTGGAGATCCGGCTCTACAGCGTGATCTACCACCTGGTCGAGGACATCGAGAAGGCCGTCAAGGGCAAGATCGGCCCGCAGTACCAGGAAACGCGCATCGGCGCGGTGGAGATCCTGCAGAAATTCAAGATCTCCAACGTGGGCCTCGTGGCCGGCTGCGTCGTCCGCGACGGCAAGGTCACGCGCAAGTCCAGGGTCAAGGTCATGCTCGGCGAAGACCTGGTCTTCGAGGGCGAGATCGAGTCCCTGAAGCGCATCAAGGACGAGGTGTCCGAAGTGCGGGCCGGGACCGAGTGCGGCATCCGCATCAAGAACTTCAGCAACTTCGAGACCGGAGACATCCTGGAAGTATATGAAAAGACCCTCATCCCATGATGATCGGCCTGCTGGAGATCGACTTGTTCGCTGAGGAGTTCCACAGCCTGAAGGAGAAACGGCGGCTGCTTTCCAGCCTGAAGGAGCGCCTGAAGAAGAAATTCAACATCGCCGTCGCCGAGAGCGACTATCAGGACCTGTGGCAGAAGGCCCAGCTGACGGTGGTGACCATCGGCCCCGGGCGCGCCGCCCTGGAAGGCGTGTTCCAGCAGGTCGAGGAGTTCATCTACCTGAACTACGCCGTCGAGATCAGCCGCCTGAGGGTCCAGTTCTACTGAAATGTCCTACCGCCTGGAGAAATTCGCCAGTACCCTGCAGCAGGCGCTGGGAGAGATCCTCAGCCGCGAAAGCCTGAATCCCGAGTTCAGGCGGACCAGCATCCTGCGCGTACTGCCCGCCGCCGACCTGAAGCGGGTTACGGTCTGCGTCTCCTGCCCGAGCGACCGCGCCGCCGCCGTGCTGGAGCAGCTGCAGCGTTCGCGCGGTTTCATCAAGAAGCAGCTGGCGCGCAAGATGATCCTGCGCTACATGCCCGAGCTGGATTTCACCCTGGACACCAGCGCGCTCCTCGAGGACCGGCTGGACCGGCTGCGCCCGCGCGAGGATGCCCCGCCCCGGGATAACAACGACCATGAAGCGGCAGATCGCTGACAAGATCCGCTCCGCCCGCACCATGGCCATCAGCTCGCACGTGCGCCCCGACGCCGACTCCATCGGCAGCGGCCTGGCCCTCTTGCTCATGCTCGAGCAGCTGGGCAAGGCCCCGGCCTTCATCAACACCGACCGCGCCCCCTACCCCGTCAGCAAGCTTCCCGGGTACGGCCGCATCCGCCAGGGGCAGATCCACCCGCAGCCCTTCGACCTGGCCATCCTGATCGAGGGCGCCGGCGAGGAACGCACCGGGCAGAATCACCTGCAGGATTATTTCTGCATCAACATCGACCACCACGCCGCCGCCAGCGGCGAAGCCGCCATCGACTGGGTGGTGCCCGGGGCCGCGGCCGTGGGCGAGCTCGTCTACGAGCTGGGCCTGGAGCTGGGCGTCGACTTCAGCCATGACATCGCCTTCAATCTCTACGCCGCCATCGCCTCCGACACCGGCTCGTTCAAGTACTCCAACACCACGCCCCGCGCGCTGGCCATCGCCTCCGACCTGGCCCGGCGCGGCGGCTTCTCCCCCTTCGAGGTCAGCAACCTGCTGTTCAATTCCAACCCCCAGGAAAAGATCCGCATGCTGACCAAGGTCCTCTCCACTCTGGAGACCGGCCTCGACGGCCGCGTGGCCATGATCCATTTCCGCCGCGATTTCCTGAGCGCCCTCAGCCTGAAGGACATCGAGACCGAGGACATCATCGCCGTGGCCCGCTCCATCGACGGCGTCCAGGTCGTGCTTTTCTTCAAGGAGATCGAGGAGGGGTATTTCCGCGTCTCCATCCGCTCGCGCGACGAGTTTTCCGCCCGCCAGGTCGCCCAGGCTTTCCAGGGCGGCGGCCACCATCATGCCGCCGGCTTCTTCTACCGCGGCAGCCTGGCCGCGGCCAAGAAGGAGATCATGGGGCTGATCGCCGGGCAGATGCCATGATCCACGGCCTGATCGCCATCCACAAGGAAAAGGGCATCAGCTCGCACGACGCCGTCGCCCGCGTGCGCCGCCTGTTCCACACCAAAAAAGCCGGCCACTTCGGCACCCTCGACCCCAACGCCACCGGCCTGCTGCTCATCGCCCTGGGCCAGGCGACGCGCTTTTTCGATTTCTACGTCAAGCAGGACAAGCTCTATTCCGGGCTCATCCGCTTCGGCTACGCCACCCGCACCTACGACGCCGAGGGGGCGCCCACCGGCCCCAAGCAGCCGGTCGACCTCGCCGCCCTCGACCTGGAGTCCCTCCTGGCCGGCTTCCGCGGCACGCTGCTGCAGATGCCGCCGGCCTTCTCGGCCAAGAAATTCAAGGGCAAGCCGCTCTACACCTATGCCCGGCGCCAGGAAGCGGTCAGCGTCGCCGCGGTCGAGGTCCGCATCCACGAGCTCCGCGGGCGGGTGGTCGACCACGAGACCCTGGAGTTCAGGGCCCTGACGTCATCGGGCACCTATATCCGCTCGCTGGCCCATGACCTGGGCCAAAAGGCCGGCTGCGGCGCCTTTCTCCTGGAGCTGAAGCGGGAAAGGATCGGCGCCTTCACCCTGGAGCAGGCGGTGACCCTGGACGACGTCGCGGCCCTGGCGGCCGAAGGCAAGGCCCTGCAGAAGGTCATCCCCATCGAGATGCTGCTGGAGGAATACCCGAAGATGATCGTCAACCAGGTGGGCCGGCGCTGCGTCACCAACGGCATGGCCCTGAAGGCCGCCGACGTGCTGAAGATCTTTCCCGCCGCCAGCAACGACTATTTCCGCATCTTCGACGACGAGGGCAAGCTGCTGGCCATCGCCGAAAAAGAAGCGCACAACATGAGCTTCAAGCCCTATCTGGTCATTCCAGCGGATGAATAGACGTCAGACGTCAGACGTTAGATGTTAGACGCTAGACGTTAGATGTTAGACGTTAGACGTTAGAGGTCAGACGTTAGACGTTAGACGCTAGACGCTAGATGCTAAATGTCGGTCACTGGGAACTGGCAATGCCCTGAATGACAAGAATAAGCAGATTGTGAGAATGCCTCTTTCTTGCTAACCACTGACGTCTAACGTCTAACGTCTAATTTCTGCTTTTATTCTTTGAGCCGCCGGACTGGATCCCGGCCACGCCGCTGGTGATGCGCTTCGCCGTCCAGGTGCCGGCGACGGCGCTGTCCGCGGTCTGATAGCGCTTGCAGGTGCCGTTCATCGTGTTCTCGTCGGCAAAATCGCCGTTCTCGTACACATAAGTGACGTTCGGGAAGACCAGGTTGAAGTCGACGGTGTCGTCGACGAATTCGTAAATGCCCGCCCCGCCTTCGCTGTCGCTGACGGTGCCCCCCGTCAGCGTGCCGCTGAAGGTGACCGTGACCTCGAAGGAACTGCCGTCGTTATAGGACTCGCTGAGCTTCCAGGGAGTGCTGCGGATGTCGTACTTCACCTCGGCGCTGGCGTTGATGACGAAATCCTCGCTCATGGTGAGGGTGCCGCTGGCTTCGGCTTCGACGCCATCCACCTTCACGCTCAGGCCCTTGTAGCCGTCGGCGAGCTTGTAGCTGTAGGGCACCTTGGTCCCCTGCTTGTAATAGTAGGTGCCGGCGGCCGGGGCGCCGATCACGCCGGCTCCCACGGCAACGATGAGCTTGTACTCGTTGTTGTCGTCGGAGTACGCCCGCAGCGTGTGGTCGCCGCTGACGGTGAAGGAACCGCTGGCGGCGATGGCGTTGCCGTCCAGGAGCACGGTCAGCTTTTCGTAGCCGGCGCCCAGCGTGTAGGCGTACGACTGGTCCGCGCCGACCTCCAGGGTGTAGTCGCCGGCGGCGGGGCTGCCGGAAACGCCCTCGGAGACGATGACGGTCAGCGTCTTGGTCTCCACTTCCGCCTTTTTGCAGGCGGCGAGGGAGAAGATGGCCAGCACCGCCAGCGCGGCCGCGGCCCCGATCCAGATGGTTGTTCTTTTCATTCTGCTCTCCCGCGACTACAGTTGTATTCCCAGGCCCAGCGCCAGGTGAAAGCCGCCCAGGTTGCTGCGCACGCCGTCGATCTTGTCCGGGGCGTACATGAATCCCAGGGACAGCTCGCCAAAGACGCTCTTGTAGAGCCCATAGGTGAAGGACAGGTTGCCACGGCCGCCGAGGCCCCACTGGCTCGCCTCTTCGCTGCGGATGAACTGCTCCGGTTCGATGAAGCTGACCCGCGAGTCGATGGCGTTGGCGATGCTGCAGACGCCGGCCTCGGCCCGGACCGCGAACTGGCCCGGCTCGAAATAGCCGATGAAAAAGCCGGCGCCGCCGGCGACGACCCTCTTGGACAGGGTGCGCTCGATGGTGATGTCCTCCGCGAACGAGCTTTTCCTTTCCCAGCTCTTCCAGGAATCGCGCAGGGGGAACCAGCCGTGGCTGGCCCAGACGTAAAGATTGGCGGAAACGGCATAGGCGGCCTTCACTTCAAAAAAAGCCTTGCTGCGGCTCTCCTGGCCGGTGAAGGCGTTATTGGCCACGTTCAGGCCGGTGCCGTAGAGGTTGAGGATCACCTTGCCGCTGGCGGCGGAAACGGTGCCGGCGCAGAGGAGAACGGCTAAGACCAGGACCATCAGCTTTTTCATTCCTGCCTCCTGGAGGGAACGTGGCGTCGTTGTGACGTTAGGGGTCATTTTATCATACTTCGGGCGTTTTTCCTCTATGAAAATGGGCGGAAAATTGAAAATCCCGCCCGGGGGTCCCGGGGCCGGTCATATATAGTATTCTCCCCGGCAGACCAGCCGGGTCAGGATGCGGACATGAATGCCGTCCTGCCAGCGGATCTGGATCCCTGCCGCGGGCTCTGCCCTCTCGATCCGCAGCCGCTCGCCGGCCATTTTCAAGCGGCGCAGGACGGCGAAAACCGCGGCACTGCCGGTCGATGACGCCTGCGTTGGCCCCACGCCGCGCTCGTAGTAATATACCTGGCAGGCCTCGGCGCCCGAGGAACTGACGAATTCCACGTTGACCCGCCTGGGGAACAGCGGGTGGCATTCCAGCTTCTTCCCCAGTGCGGCCAGCCGCGCGGCGGGCGGCAGCTTGCGGCACACGACCACCGCATGGGGATTGCCCACCGAAACGGGATGGAATTCCACTCCAGCGGCGCGGTAGGACATGCGGCCGCGCTCCAGGAAGGGGAAAAAGCCGCGGTCGCCGAAATCGGGATGGCCGATCTCGACGTCGAGGTGCGTGAGCGGTCCGCGGCGCTCCAGCAATGCGACGCGCCTGGGGCCGATGCCCGACTGCAGGGTCAGCGGCGAGGCGGCCAGCCGGCGCTGGATCAGGACGGCGGCCAGGCCGGCCATGCCGTTGCCGGAGAGCTCGGCCGCGCCCCCGTCGCGGTTGTAGATCTCGAAGCGCAGCGCCCGCCCCCGACGCAGGTAATAGACCACGCCATCGGCGCCGACCCCCTGCTGGCGGTCGCAGATGGCCCTGGCCACATCGCCCTTGGCCATGCCGCCCGGCAGGGACTCCCCGTCAACGACGATGAAATCGTTGCCGAAGGAGCTGGTCTTGTAGAATATCACTCGGGCAGGGCGAAACGGATATACACCTCGTCGCCGTCGCGGTTGATCAGCAGCAGCACCATGGAGCCGGCGCGCCGGCCGGCCAGCAGGCGCTTGAACTCCTCGACGCTGGCGATCTCGGTGCGGTTGACCGCCAGGATGACGTCGCCCGGGCGGATGCCGTTCTCGGCGGCGATGCCCCCGCGCTGCACGTTCTCCACCACCAGGCCCTTCGGCGTCTTCAGCTCGTACTCCCGCGCCAGGGCCGGCGAGTTCTTGCTGAGGGTCATGCCCAGGTTGAGGTCGCGGCTTTCGGCGGCGGCCCGCTCCTTGGCGGCGTCCGGGGCCTCGCTCACCTTGACCTTGAGCACCTGCTTGTCGCGGTTGCGGAAGACGGTCACGCTGATCTCGTCGCCGGGCGCCGAATTGGCGATCTCCATCTGCAGGTCGGCCGCCGCCTTGACCTTGCGGCCATTGATGGCCACGATCAGGTCATAGCGTTTCAGGCCGGCCTTCTGCGCCGGGGAGTTCTCCTCGACCCGCGATACCAGCACGCCGCCGTCGGGCAGGTCGTAGTCCTTGGCCTCGCTCTCCGTGATGTCCTGGATGCCGATGCCGAACCAGCCGCGCACCACCTTGCCCTTGCTCTTCAGGTCGGCGACCACCTTCTTGGCCATGTTGGCCGGGATGGCGAAGCCGATGCCGATGTTGCCCGAGCTGGGCGTCAGGATGCTGGAGTTGATGCCGATGGCCTCGCCCTTCATGTTGATCAGCGGGCCGCCGGAGTTGCCCATGTTGATGGCGGCGTCGGTCTGCAGGAAATCCTCGTACTGGGCCAGGCCGAGCTGCCGGCCCTTGGCCGAGATGATGCCGGAAGTGACGGTCAGGTCCTGGCCGAACGGGTTGCCGATGGCCAGCACCCACTCGCCGACCTCCACGCTGTTCGAGTCGCCCAGGTTGATGTAGGTGGCGTCCTGGGCGTTGACCTTGAGCAGCGCCAGGTCGGTCTTGGGATCGGTGCCGATGATCTTGGCGGTGAACTCCTTCTTGTCGATGTCGAATATCTTGACCTTGACGGCGTCGGCGACCACGTGGTTGTTGGTCAGGATGTAGCCGTCGGCGGAGATGAAGAATCCCGAGCCGGCCCCGGAGCGCCTTTCCTGGCGCCGGGGGGCGTTGAAGAACTGCTCGAAGAAATCGTCGCCGAACATGGAGCGCCGCTCGACGACCGCCTCGGAAACGACCTTGACCACGGCCGGCTTGACCTTGCGCACGATATTGACGAAGCTGCCGGGCGCCGCCGCGGGCAACGCGGCAGCCAGGGATTGGGCCTGGGCCACGGCCGGGCTTATGACCGGCGTCTCGTTGACCGTTTTTTGCAGGAACCCGAAACTCAGGGCAAAAAAAACCGCGCCGGCCAGAAAACTGGCCCCGGCGACAAAGCCTATCTTTTTCATCGCATCCTCCTTTTTTTCCCGTGGTTTTTTATTTCTAGACGCAGCCATACGGTAAAAAGTTTCATCATTTGCCCAGGCTCTGGATGAAATTGATGATGCCCAGGTAGAGGCCGGCGGCCACGGCCTGGCGGTATTCCGCGGTCGCCAGGCGCCGCGCTTCCTCGCTGTGGCTGAGGAAGGAGACCTCGACCAGGGCCGACGGCATCTGGGCGCCGAGCAGGACGTAAAAAGGCGCTTTCTTGACCCCCAGGTCCTCGATGCAGTCGTACTTGCGCTTGAGGCTGGCCACCATGCTTTTCTGGATATGCTGGGTGAACAGCCTGGACTCGGTGATCTTGCTGTTCTGCAGGATCTGGTCGAGGATGGTGCGCATGTCGGCCATGGACTTGCTGCTCATGGCGTTTTCCTGGGCGGCCACTTCCATGGCCCACGGGTCGGTGGTCATGTTCAGGTAATACGACTCCACCCCGCGCGCTTCGCGCCGCGGGGCGGAGTTGGTGTGGATGGAAACGAAGATGTCGCCCTGGTTGGAGTTGGCGATGGCCGCCCGCTCCTCCAACGGCACGTACTCGTCGCGCGGGCGGGTGAGGATGATCTCGAATTCCTTGTGCTCGTTGAGTATGGCATTCAGGCGCTTGCCGATGTCCAGGGTGATGTCCTTCTCCTGCAGCCCGAGGCGGCGGTTGACCGTGCCCGGGTCCTTGCCTCCGTGGCCGGGGTCGATGACGATGCGGTGCACGCCCAGCCCCAGCTGGCGGGCGATGGAGGGGGAGCCGGGCCCGGCGGCCCGGCCTTCTCCCGTGGGACCGGCAGACCCATCGGGCGGGCCTGCCCCTGAAGGAGTGCCGGGCAGCAGGGAGGGCTCCGGTCCCCTCACCTGCCGGGCGCGGCTGCCGAACTCGTCCTTGCGGTAGATGTCGAAGACGATGCGGAAGGGCGAGGTCAGGTAGAAGCGGTTGTACCTGCCGATGCGGTCGAAGTCGAAGACCACGCGAATGGTCTGCGCCTGCCACTTGCCGATGCGGATGCGCTGCAGGTTGCCGGATTCGATGCGGATCTCGCTCTTTTTCTCCGCGGGGTAGTCCGCGGAGAAGCGGCAGTCCTTGAGGTCGAAGAAGAGGCGGCCGCCTTCGCCGCCCCTGAGGATGCGGTAGGCGATCTTGATCTCGCCGCTCAGGTCCAGGACCACGCGCGTATATTCGGGGTAGGAATAATAGCGGATGTTCTCCAGTCGCACCGGTGCTTTGGCCGGCAATGACCCGGCGGCGGCCAGGAACAGGAGGATCGCCGTTGCGCGTTTGACCACGATGATAATTTACAGGAAAACGGCCATAAAATCAATAAGTCACGAATGCCGGTCCTTCGTGACGCGTAACGCGTGACGCGTAACGCGAGAAGAGAGAAATTCCAAATCCCAAGCACCAAATTCCAATGACCCAGACGAGAGAAAGTGTTACGGCTAGTGAGAACACTAAAAGCGATTTTCTAAGGTGCTTTCACCACAAATATCACGATCTTTATCTTCAGCTATTTTTTCCTCATTGCCCATCCCGACAGTTCGGTTATCTCTTCAAGATCGTACTTCATCCGCTCTCTTTCTCGTCACTCGTCACGCGTTACGCGTTACGTAGTTTTATTCTTTTAGTCTTCCGTATGGCCTTGGCCCGCGGCTTGGGGAATTGCAGCTTGGCGTGTCTCCTGGTGTTCTTGAACTGGTTGACGAACTTCTGCCGGCTCATTTTACGGGACCATTATAGCGCAATCCGGGATCGAGGCAAAAAAAAAGAGAAAAGGGGAATGAAAATTCCCCCTCTCCCCCCTTACATTGTGACCCTATCGAAAAAACTGACAATATGATGTAGTGGAAGCGGGGGCAAAACAATAGGGGAATACCTTAAGCCGGGACTCCAAAAACCTTAGCGCCTTTCTGCATGAGGATGAACCTCCGTGACGCGTGACGCGTAACGCGTGACATGCAAGAGAATAAAGCCAATTTCACGGTTCAATATTTTGCAATTAAGCCATATCGACGGGTGACCAAATCAGGGCTATAACAACAGATCATATTTTTCAAATCTCCATGTCCATAACGAAATCCAATTCTGTTTTTCTGCTCATTTGGCGCTATGTGGTTTTGGAATAATTCAATTGATTTCCGGGGCTTTTTCTTTCGCGTCACGCGTCACGCGTTACGCGTCACGATAGTACGTGAGATCATGTATCCAGTGACGTGATCCCTTCTTTGATGGCGTATTTCGTCAGCTCGGCGATGCTGAAGATGTTGAGCTTTTCCATGACGTGCTGGCGGTGCGTCTCCACCGTCTTGACCGACACCTTCAGCTGGTCGGCGATGCGCTTGGTGGTGCTGCCCTCGGCCATGAGCTGCAGGATCTCCTTCTCGCGCGGGCTGAGCAGCGAGGGCTCGTTCTTGCGCATGCGCTGGATGTAGTCGCGGATCACCACGCCCGAGATCATCGAGCAGAGGTAGGTGCGGCCGCCGAGCACCTGGCGGATGGCCTGCAGCAGCTCGTCGTAGGCGCAGTCCTTCAGCAGGTAGCCCATGGACCCGGCCTCGAACATGCCGGCCACGAAGCGCTTGTCGGCATGCATGGAGAGGGCGATGACCCGCGTGCCCAGCTCCTTGGCGACGATGGCGCGGGTGGCGTCCATGCCGTTCAGGTCATCCATGGTGATGTCCATGATCAGGATGTCGGGGCGCAGCTGCTCGGCCAGGCGCACGGCCTCGCGGCCGTTCTTGGCCTCGGCGACCACCTCCATGCCGGGCTCCTTTTCCAGCATGTTGCGCAGGCCGTCGCGCATGATCTTGTGGTCGTCGGCTATGATGATCTTGACGTTCATGCTTCCTCCTTGCCGCCGGCCCGGGGCCGGCTTCCCTGCGGCACCGTCAGGATGACCTGCGAACCCTGGCCGGGCTTGGACCTGACCTCCAGCCTGCCGCCGAGGTAGTTCAGGCGCTCGCGCATGCTGAAGAAGCCGAAGCCGCCCCCGCTGCCCCTGGCGTCGTATATGCTCGTGGCGTCGAAGCCGACGCCATCGTCGTTGACCTGGATCTGCAGCGACTGCTTCTCCTGGGCCAGGATGACCTTGGCCTGGCCGGCCTGCGAATGCTTGCCCACGTTGACCAGCAGCTCGCGGACGATCTGGAACAGGATCACCTGGCGGTCGATCTCCATGGGCTCTTCGCCGGCGCGGTTCTCGAACTCGACCGGCACGTGGTACTGCTCGCCGATCCACTCGGCCAGCCACTCCAGGGCCGCCTGGAAGCCCAGCTCGTAGAGCACCGGCGGGCTGAGGTCGAAGATCAGCGAGCGGGCATCCTGGATGCTGCACTCCAGCAGCCGGCGCACCGCCGACAGTTCCGCCTTGAGACCCTCGCCGCCGGCGTCCTTCTCCAGGGCGGCGACCTTGAGCTTGCACAGGGCCAGGTTCTGGCCGATCTGGTCATGGAGCTCGGAGGCGATGCGCCGCCGCTCGCGCTCCTCGACCAGGGCCAGCTCCGAGCTCAGGGCGCGCAGCTGCTCCTGGTAGGCCAGCAGCCTGGCCTCGTCCTCCTTGCGCTCGCTCACGTCGCGGGTGATGACCATCACGTGGCCTGGGGAAGTGCGCACGTAGTCGACGACCAGCCACTTCGTCGCGCCGGTGGACTGGAAGGTGTAGGGGATCTCCTCGCTCAGGGGCTTGCCGCTGCGCATCGTCGCCTTGATCTTCCCGGCCAGTTCAGGCCGGTCGGCGTACAGAAGATCCACGTCGATGCCCAGGAAGCCCCGGATCTTTCCCTGGGTGATCCCCTCGGCCGCCTGGTTGAACTGGCTCAGCGTGATGCGTCCGTCGTCCTGGGCCACCCACATGTAGGCCGGGCTGGGGATGGCGGCGAAGGTGCGGCGGAACGTCTCCTCGCTCAGCCGCAATTCCTCCTCTTTCTGCTTGCGCTCGCTGATGTCCCGCTGCACCGAGGTATAGGCATAGATCCTGCCCTTGCTGTCCTGCAGGGGCATCACCTTGTATTCGCAAAAAAAAGTCGAGCCGTCCTTGCGCCGGTTCAGCGACTCTCCCAGGTGTTCCTTTCCAGAGGAGATGATCTTGTACATTTTCTTCTGGATCTTCGCGGACTGCGGCTCGGCATTGAAAATTTCCGGCGTCCGGCCCCGCACTTCGTCCAGCGCGTAGCCGAACAGCTTCTCTCCCACCTTGTTCATGTAGGTGATGGCGAATCCGGCATCAGTGACGATGATGGCCTCGGAGGTGTTCTCGGTGATCGAGCCGAGGAAGCGCAGCTGGTCCTCGGCCTGCCGGCGCAGGGTGATGTCGCGGATGACCACCAGCGAGCCGTACTGGTCGCCGTAACGGAAGCTCGACCCGTTCAATTCCCCGGTGAATACGGACCCGTCCCGGCGCTGCATCTCCAGCTCGAGGGCCACGGTCCTGCTCCCGCCCTCCACGGCCGCGCGGAACGCTTCCAGCGCCCTGGGCACGGAGGACGGCACCAGGAACTCCATGAACCTGCGGCCGCGCATCTCCTCGGGCGGGCAGTGAAAAAGCGAGCCGGATGAGGACGAGGCATAGGTGATGACGCCTTCGGCATCCGTGATGGCGATCAGGTCGCTGGTCTGCTCGGTGATGGAGCGGAATTTTTCCTCGCTCTGGCGCAGCGCCGCCTCGGCGCGCTTGCGCTCGGTGATGTCGGACATGATCCCGTGCACGCCCGTGATTTTGCCGCCCTCGACCACGTTGCGGCTTGATGCCCTGACCCATTTCCTGGACCCGTCCTTGACGGTGATCTCGAATTCACCGACGCTGCTCCCCGCCTCCACGGTGTGCTGCATCTGCACGGCGTAATGCTGCCGGTCCTCCAGGCTGAAAAAATCAAAGAGGTTTCTCCCGGTGACCTCATTGGGCGTATACCCGGTGATGCGGGCGATCGCGGGGGAGATGTAGGCGATGACCCCGCTGGAATCCACGGCAAAGATCACGTCATTATGGTTCTCGACCAGGTCGCGATACTTGTTCTCGCTCTGCCGCAGCGCCTCTTCGGCGCGCTTGCGCTCGCCGATGTCGCGGCCGATGGCGATGATGCCCCGCCGGTTGCCCGCGTCGTCGAACAGCACCGAAGCCGACACCTCCAGGGGCACGTCCTGGCCGTCCTTTTTTTTGAAGCGGTAATCCGACCCCGAGACGGTCTTTCTATCAATGAAGGCGGCGGTCTTTTTTTCCAGGAGATCGCGCTCGAGGCCGGCCACGAAATCGAAGGTGCTGGCGCCGATCACCTCGTCGTAGAAATAGCCGCCCACCTTGAGGAATTGCTGGTTGACGGTGATCATGCGCGCCTCGAGGTCCATGACGACGATGATGTCGGGCGAGGTGTCGATCAGGGTGCGGTAGTACTTCTCGCTTTCGCGCAGGGCGACCTCGGTCTGCAGCTTGGAGACCAGCGTCCCCGACTCCTTGCCGATCATCTCCAGGATGGCCTTTTCCTCGGGACTGAAGACGGTGCGCCGGCCGCTGGCCACGTTGATGGCGCCGACCACCCGGCCCTTGGACACCAGGGGCACGCTGCCGGCCATGCGCCAGCCCCATTGCTCGAAGAAAAAGGGATGGCTCGTCGGCGCGTCGTCGAGGAACATCGGATTGCCGCACTGCAGCACCTGGGAAAAGGGCAGGTTGTCGACCGACATGTATTTTTCACTGCTGGCGAAATCACTGGGCACGCCGCGACCGGCCAGCAGGCGCGCCTTCCGGGTGTCCTGGTCGTACATGAAGATGCCGGCCGTGTCGAAGGCCAGCGGCACGACCATGCAGTCCAGGATGACCTCCAGCATCTCCTGCAGGGACTCGGCGGTGTTGCCCTTGGAGATGATGCAGTTGAGGATCTCGATCTGCTGGCTGCGGATGCGCTGGGCCTCCTCGGCCCTCTTGCCCTGAGTGATGTCCTCGACCGTGCCCTCGTAGAACGCCTGGCCGTTCTCGCCGCGCACCAGCTTGGAGTTCTCGCGGACATGGATCAGCGAGCCGTCCTTGCGCTTCCAGACCGCCTCCAGCCCCTTGATCTCGCCTTCACGCTCCAGGAGGGCCTTGAAATCCCGGCGCGAATAGGAGGCGTCGGAAAAATCCTGCTCCAGGTTGCGCACCGCCAGCTCGGCGAAGGAGCCGTAGCCCAGCATGGCGATCAGGGCGGGATTGGCATCAATGATGCATCCGTCGGGGGTGGTGCGGTAGATGCCGATGGGCACGTTCTCGAACAGCTGGCGGTAGCGCTCCTCGCTCTCGGCCAGGGCGCGCTTGACCCGCTTGTAGCGCCGGACGTCGACGACGACCAGTTCGCTTGTGTTGTCCTTTTCGTCCATAGTTTGGCCATCGTACCCATAGGGCGGGGTTTTGTCAAGGCGAAGGGATCAAGGGAAGAGTGAGGGAAGAGAGAGGGAAAGACAGAGGGAAGACAAAGTGAGAAAAAGCGCTCAAAAACAACCAGCAAAACTGGGGATCAAGGGAAGAGTGAGGGAAGAATGAGGGCAAGGCAGTGGGAAGACAAAGTGGGAAAGAGGCGCTGGAAAACCATCGGCGAAAACAGGTTCGGTCCCTGGTCCCGTTTTTTTATTCCTCCATTTTTTTCTCACTCTCTCTTCCCTCTCTCTTCCCTCTGCCTTTCCCTCTCTCTTCCCTTTCCCGCTCTTATTGCGTTGTAGCGTTTTTTATGATATATTGACTCTCCCGTGGGGCTGTAGCGCAGTTGGGAGCGCGTCTGAATGGCATTCAGAAGGTCGGGAGTTCGATCCTCCTCAGCTCCACTTGTTATTTCTTCATCATCCAGCCTTTCCGGATATTCAACAAAATCGTGATTATGGTTTTTTGCGGTCTTTTTATGACTTTATTCGAGAAACATGGACACAAAATGGACACAAATATTCCGGCTAAAAAGCCCAATATGATTCAGATTTCGTACCTTGTTTCCAGCAACTGAAACCCTTTCTGGAACAATTTCCTGAACTTCCCTTTGATATGGCCGGCTTCGAGCAACAGCTTGTCCTTCCCCATCCATTTCAGCACGACCATGGCATTATCCAGGTCCTTGATCATTTTGAGTTCGCGATCCTTGCCCTCTCTGATCTGTGATACCGCGAACTGACCACGATCCCCAGCCCGGGCAAGCGCAGAGGATCCACCACATCCCGTCCCGGCTCGCATAGAAACTCGATGCTCAAGCTGGTCCCTTCCGCATCTGGAGCTGGAATATACTTCTCCGCCTTACTCAGTATTCCGGCTTTGGCGATATAGCCCAGTTGGATCAACAATTCGTGGAGGGGAATACCGGGACCGCTTTTAAAGGCCCTGGGACGCTGGACAGAAAAATCGATATCGCTGGTAGTAAAAGGAAACCGTGCGATCGGATAATGCTCGCGATAAACAGGCAAACACCAGCTGCCGATCAGGACCAAATGCTCCAATGCTCCGCTTCTATGAAATTCCCTCAATAAACCGGCGAACTCCTTTTCAAACTCGAACATGTTCAAATGCCTTTCTTGCGATCTTAGCCTGCTTTTTTAGGGCGGACATCTCTTTTTTCAGCTTAGCCAATTGCCCTTTCGCCCTTTTGACCTTCTCGTTTTCCGCCTTCAGTTTTCTGGAAGCTTCTTTGAGATCAAAATCACCATTGCCCAAAGACTTCGAAATTGATTTGCTGCCTTTACGGTATTTTTTATAGTAATAATCCCTGCCCTTGATGCTTCGGCGATAAATGGACGCAGACGGATTGGCCTGCAGGAAGCTCCGAATCAACGCAATCCGCTCCTGTAAGCTCACGATCTCTTCTTCCAGGTAAACAACATTCGCTTCCAATCCCATCTTACACCACCTTTTTTATAATTTATCATAATATGTGGTGTAATGAATGTCAAGGCAATTACACCACATTCTTTTGGATTATTCAATCCGTGTGGTGTAATTCAATTTATTGCTGACCAGGTATCCAGGTCCTTCTGGTCCATGAGATCGTCGGAAACAGGAACTTCAACGGCATCGAGTGGGCGGTGATCCAAACCAAGATTATCAACCAGGCCGACGCCATCGGCCGGGTGCTGCTGACTTGATCAGAAGGTCGGGAGCATTGCCACTCTGATTTTCCAGAATTCTAAGTCTGGGAAAATCATTGAGATGCAAAATGCCAATGCTGGATGCGTTCCCGGCTATTTAAGCCTGAGAACGCATAGCCTTGGAGTTCGATCCTCCTCAGCTCCACTTGTTTTCCCTCCCCCTCTTCCGCTTCTCTTCTCTTACCTTTTGCCTTTTTACTTTTGCCTTTTGCCTTGGGCGCGTCTTCGCGCCTGCTTCCCCTTCCTACTCTTCTTCCTTCTTCTGCTTTCTTTCCCTGAGCTCCATCTCGATCCCGGCCTGAACCTTCAGGTAGACCGGAGTGCGGGACTTGCCGTAGGAATAGAACAAGGGGTTGAGAGTCGCGGCCAGCACGAAGGAAGCCGGCGACCCGGGTTTCAGGCGCAGGTTCACCCCCGGACCCAAGGTCAGCTGGAAGAGGGTGCCGAGGTTCTCGAAGGAGCCGGCCAGGAACCCGGCCCCGCCCAGGATATAGAAGCGGGACATGGGCGTACGGATGGCGGTGACAACCCCGTTCAGGCTGATCGAAAAGGCGCCCAGCGATTTCCTTCCCCTGTCATGCCGGTCCCAATAATGGAACTCCCAGCGGTTGGTGCAGTTCTGATGGTTCATGTTGAGCTGCAGGCCGAAATGGGGGGAGAGATTGAATTGAAAATAGACTCCCAGGACGAAATTGGGCGTATAGCTGTTGAACGTATGGCCGCCCGCGATCATTTCGATGAATTCGTCTCCCATGCTCAGCGACTGCCCGGTGTAGATGCCGAACGAAACGGGCGACTCGGGCCGGGCGCCGGCCAGATGCAGCGACAGGGCCAGTATCCCGGCCAGAAGCGCGCGGGCCAGGCGGTGATTTCCATTTCTTTTTGTGTCATGAACGCGCATGATTTCCCTCCATGGTGTTCCCTGACTTTAATCGTAGCACCAGGGGTGAGCCAATACAATCAACGAGATAAAAGTGACTGTGCCAGCAAGAAAATATTCGAACCGACAGTGATGGTTTTAGTTACATATGAACCGCCTGGCCCCCTCGCCGCACAGCTCCACGTTAACTTCCTTCTCACCGGCCCGGCCTCGTTCAACGATCAACGATCATCGGCGAAAGCCCCCTGGCCGCCGTATTGCCGCAGGACCGCCAGGGCCCGGGCCAGGTTCAGCTCCTCCTGCAGCAGGTGCTCGTTGCTCTCGTAGAGGAGCGAGATCTCCAGCACGTATTCGATCAGGGAGATCTCCCCTTTTTCCAGGGCCTTCCTGAGCAGGGGCGCGTTGTCGAGCGCGGCCAGTCCCGAGCGATATTCACTGACCGCCTGCTGCAGGGCGACCGCCCGCGCGTGCAGCGACTTCATCTGCTGGTAGAACTGCATGCGCTCGTCCGCCTCCACGAGGCGCAGCGCCGCGACTCGCGCCTTGTCCTGGCGCATGACGTTGGCCTTTTCGAAAAGCGGGACCGAGACGCCCAGGGTGACCCCCTGGAAGCGCTCGCCAACGGTCGTTTCGCTCATGTAGCCGATGGCGAGTTTGGGCAGGCCCAGGCTGCGGTCCAGCTTCGTTTGTAGCTCGAGGCGGCGAACCTCGCTTTTCAGCCACTGCAGTTGCGGGTCGCCTTTCTCGGCCTGCGCGAACCAGGCGGAGAAATCCTCAGGGACACACGCCGCGGGGAAAGCGGCGTCCGCCAGATCGACCGCCTGGCCGCCGTTCAGCCGCGCCAGATCGTCCAGCAGGCCGCGGCGCTGGATGTCGTTGTGCTCGACCTCCTCCTGGGAGTTGAGCAGGTGCAGCTTGGCCTTGTTCAGCTCCAGGATATTGGCCTCGCCGCGCTCGAAGCGGGTTTCGACGGCCTGCGCCATTTCCCGGGCGGAAGCCAGGCGTTTCTCCAGCTCTTTCTGCAGGGCGTTGGCGTGCACGAGGTCGAGAGCGAGCAGGCGGGCTTCCAGCAGGAGCTCGCGGCGCCTTTTCTGCCATTCCTGATCCAGCTGGCGGCCGCGCTCGCCGGCCAGCTGCTGCTTTTGAAAGTAGGCCAGGGGGAAATCGAGCAGCTGCGTGACGCTGAAATCGCGGCGCCGCCCGAGGCTGGCCGGCCGGCCGCTCAAAAAACCGAAGCCGAGCTCGGGGTTTTCCGGCAGGATGCCGGTGCGCGCCCCCAGCTTCTCGGCCTTGACGTGCTGCGCCAATGCCTGCAGGGTCGTGTTGTTCCGTTCGACCTGGGCGACGACGCGATCCACGCTGTCCTGGGCGTGCGCCAGGACG
>JALOLA010000097.1 GCA_025456205.1 Acidobacteriota bacterium
CCTCGGCCATTTCGAAAGCCGGGAGCATTTCGGCTGCAACGCCGGGAACAAGATGGTCTACATCGACGCCTGCGGCGAGGTCAGCCCCTGCGTGTTCACTCCCATGACCTTTGGCAACATCCGCGACCGCTCCCTGAAGGAGATCTTCACGGCGATGAAGTCCCATTTCCCCTCCGGCGATCTCTGCTTCATCAACCGCAATTTCCCCCTCATCCGCGCTGCCGCCGGTAACCGGGGCTTCCTCGATCCCGCCGCCTCGCTGCTGGTGACGGACAAGGCCGAATTCGGGAAGCTGTCCGGCTTTTTCCGGATCTATCTCCGCGAGCGCAAGGAGTGAAGCGCATGAAGGTCCAAGGCCTTCTTCTGTACCGCATCGCCAGCCTGGCCCTGGCCGCCTGCTTCGGCAGCGTGGGCCTGATCTTTTTCGCTCTGCCCGAGCGGACCCTCGAATTGTTCAATCGCATGTCCGCGCCCCTGGGCCTGGCTCCCTCCCCCATCCATCCCGGAAGCTTTTTCCCCGTTCTTGCGCTTGCCTACATGTACCTGGTTACCTTGCTGGCCGGGTTGATGTTCAAAAAACCGGGAAATCCCCTGTTCCCGATGCTGCTGGCCCAGGCAAAATTCGCCAGCTCCATCCTGTCCCTGGTTTTCTTTTTCGGACGATCCCCGTACCTGATCTGCCTGGCCAACGCCATCGTTGACGGGGGCATCGGCGCGCTGGCGCTGGCGCTGCTTTTCCTGCAAAAAAGACGCGCCGCCTCATGGCCAACCTGACCCTGAGGCTGATGCTGGGAGGCCTGCTCCTGGCCGGCAGAAAAAAAGGACTGCGCGACCTGTTCCGCCTGACGGCCGAAGCGTTCGGCCAGGCGCCGCCCGATCTGCGCGGATTGTCCCCAGACGAAATCCTCCTGAAATACGCGCACTTCACCCGCACCGAGGCGGAAAGATCACTCGCCGGCGCAACGGCTCAGACGCTGCGGGAAAGCCTGCGCGAGCGCTGCCAGGGCCTGGGCCGGGATCTTCGCTCCCGGCTGCCCATCCGCAGCCGCGCCGACGCCGCGGCCGCGCTGCGCGCCCTCTATCGCCTGCTGGCCATCGACCTGGCGGTCGACGCCCGGGGAGAGGTGACGGTCCGACGCTGCTCGCTCGCGGCCCAATACACGCCGGAGGTCTGTGGTTTCATGTCGGCCATGGACGAGGGCATCGTCGCCGGCCTGAGCGACGGCCGTCTCGTTTTCTCCCGGCGCCTGACCGAGGGCGCCGATCGCTGCCTTGCCCGCATCGACTGGGACGGGGAAAATGAATAAGGCCGTGGTGATCGGCAGCGGCGCCGGAGGCGCCATGTGCGCCCGCGAGCTGCAGGGAAAATACCAGGTCACCGTGCTGGAGGCGGGCCGCGAGTTCCGCCCCTTCGGCCTCGATCTCGGCCTGATCGCCGGCCTCAGATGGACCGGGCTGCTGTACGATGCCCGCGAGATCGGCTGGATCTTTCCGGCCATGAGGATGCGCAGGGCCGGCGCGGGCATGATCCTGGTCAACGGCAGCTGCAGCGGCGGCACCACGACCATCAGCACCGGCAACGCCTTGCGCCAGGACGGGGCCCTGAAGGAGCTGGGGATCGACCTGGATGAGGAGTTCGCCGAGCTTAACCGCGAGATCCCCATGTTTTCCGGCCATCAGAAGATCTGGCGCCCGCTCACCGCGAGCTTTTTCGCGATCTGCCGGGAGATGGGGCTCGACCCGCAGGCCATGCCCAAGATGGGCGACTATTCCCATTGCCGCGGCTGCGGCCGCTGCGTGCTGGGATGCCCGCACGGCGTCAAATGGGACAGCCGGCGGCTCTTGGAGCAGGCGCAAAAAATCGGCGCCCGCCTGCTGACCGCCCACCGCGTCGAGCGCGTCGTTCACGACAAGGGCCGGGCCCGCGGTGTGCTGGCCCGTCACGGCCTGCGCAAAAAATGGTTCCCGGCCGACCTGGTCATCCTGGCCGCCGGCGGTCTGGGCACGCCGCAGGTCCTTGAGGATTCGGGGATCGCCTGCGACGACTCGCTGTTCGTGGACCCGGTGCTCTGCGTGGCCGCCGAAATGGAAAACTGCCGCCAGGACTGCGAGCTGCCTATGCCTTTCGCCGTGCAGATGAACGGCTATATCATTTCACCGTATTTTGACCATTTGAGCTTCTTCTTCAACCGCGAATGGCGCCATAAGGCCGGGAACATCTACAGCCTGATGATCAAGCTGGCCGATGAGAACCGTGGCGGCATGAGCGGTGGGCGCGTGCGGAAAACGCTGACCGCCGCCGACCGCGCGCGCCTGGAACAGGCAGTGAACGTTTGCGCCGAGATCTTCCAGCGGGCCGGCGTGGACAAGGGCCGCCTTTTTTTCGGCACGCTCAACGCCGGGCATCCCGGGGGCATGCTGCCCCTGGCCGCGGCGCAATCCGGAACATTCCACGATCCAAGGCTGCCGGAAAACCTTTTCGTGGCCGATGCCAGCCTTTTCCCCGTCGCGCTGGGCAACCCGCCCATCCTGACCATCATGGCCATGGCCAAGCGCGTCGCCAGGCTATGCCGCCAGGCCGGATAGCGCCGCGCCCGTCCATTTCTTCGCTCGATCTTCAGTTCAGCTGAAAATCATCCGCAAGATCGTCACGCCTGCGGCGAATGCGCCACCGTGATCACCACGCTTCCCCTTTTGTGCCCCTGGTCGACATAGCGGTGCGCCTCGACGATGCGCTCCAGCGGATAGGTCCTGTCGATGACCGAGCGGATCTTTCCCGCCTCGATCAGTTCCTTGAGAAAAACCAGGTCTTCGCTTTTTATGCTCGCCGAGCCGTGCGCGTCGTGGGCCGAAAGGAAAATCCCTCCTTTCTTCAGCGCTTTGCGGGCGCGCCGGCGCAGAATCCTGGCCACGGCATCGAAAATGAAATCATACTTCTCCTCGCCGGCGCTAAAATCGGTGCGGGTATAATCGATCACCCGGCCGGCGCCCAGGGATCTGACCAGCTCCAGGTTGGCCGTGCTGCAGACGCCGGTGACTTCGGCTCCGAAATGCCTGGCCAGCTGCACGGCGAAAGTACCCAGCGAACCGGACGCCCCATAGACAAGGACCTGCTGCCCGGGGCAGATGCGGCCGTTCCTCATGAAACGCAACGCGGTCAATGCCCCGCCGGTGGCGGCAGCGGCCTCCGCGAAGGTCATATTGGCGGGCATGGGCGCCACCATCCCTTCTTGGATCCGGGAGGCGTTCTCGGGCAGGCATATGTATTCGGCGTGGGCGCCGAAGCCGAAGCCGGCGAAGGCGAAAACCCAATCGCCCTCCTTGAAACGGGTCACATCCCTGCCCAGCGCCTCAACTTCGCCCGCCAGTTCCATTCCCAGTATGGCCCTTTTTGGTTTCCTGATGCCCAGGTACAGGCGCGCCGGCAGCCATTGCCAGAAAGGGACGGTGAAGCTCCGTATCCGCACGTCCCCACGGGCAACGGTTGCAGCGAATACTTTTACCAGGATCTCATTATCCTTGGGAACGGGCTTTGCCACGTCCCTGAGCTGGAGGACCTCCGGCGGCCCGTATTTCGTGCATACGATCGCTTTCATCCTTACTCCTTCTACAGTGTTTCAAAAACCAATCATACAACTCCTGCCCCGGGTAGACCTGCCAATGGATCCCGTGCCCGGCCGCCGGTTCGATCGTAAACCTCAGGTCCTTGTTCTTGCCCTCGAGCTTGCCGACCATTTTTTCCGTTTCCTCGAACGGCACCACGATGTCCATTTTTCCGTGAAACGCCCAGATCGGCATGCCGCTCAGCCTGGCAATGTTGTTTTCTATATAATCCATGTGCCGGGTGAACCCGCACAGCGGGGCGATGGCTGCGAATTTTTCCGGGTACTTCACCGCCAGGTACCAGGTGCCCGACCCTCCCAGGCTGTTGCCGGTCAGATAGACCCGGTCGAGGTCGATGCGGTATTTGCCGGTCACTTCCCGGAAAAAGTTCTCGAACCAGTTTTCGGTGGACCAGCGGATATGTTCGGGGCATTGCGGGGCCGCGATAACGAACGGGAAATCCCGGCCGCGGTATACCTGGTCGAAGATGCCGTCGGCGTACAACTTTTTCAGGTCGCTTCCCCGCCGCGAGCCCCCGTGCAGAGAGATGATCAACGGCCATTTTTTTCCCGGGCCGTCAGCGTATCCTTTCGGCAGGTACGCCAGGTAGCGGTAATGTGCCTCCATGGGATTGCGGTTCATCCCGTGGTCGAACTCCAGGGCGAACTGCAGCTCTCCCTGCTCCGTCCAGTATTTCACCGCGCCATGCAGCTGGCCGTGCAGCCAGTTCTCCTCCGCCTCCTTGAAACCGTTTTCATACCAGGAGGTGCTGGGTCCGTTCCGCAGGCCTTCTTCATAGTTCCCGCTGAACTCGAGCCGGCCGTTCGCGTACCACTGCCGGTATTCGCCCTCCTTGGTGTTGGAGCGATAGTTGCATTGGTATTCTTCCTTTACGTTCCGGTTGAAGGAGCTGTAGAAAGCCTCCATCTGCATCTGCCCGTTTTCAAAATAGTCCCGCACATGCCAGCGATTCCTGTCTTTGACAAAGCGGATGACCCGCTTGTAAACGATCGTCTTGTCCTTGGACACGGTCAGGGGCAAAATGAATATCTCATCGTCCTGGGCAGGCAGCAGGGCGCTGATCACCAGCAGCGCGATCAGCAGGAACGCTTGTTTTTTTGCATGGCGCATAGTGGTTTCATTTTATCACAGGGGAGGAGGCGTATCGCCCTTGGTCTTCAAGGCAGCCAGGGCCTTTTGGTATTCATTGGAGTAGCGCTTGTTTTTTTCGTCGCCCTCGTACAGTCTGACGCATTTCCGGTACAAATCGAGGGCCTTTTCATTGTCACTGCCGATCAGGACTTCTGCAAAAGAATAGTTCAATCGGAAATCGTCCGGAAAATCCGTCAGGCCTTCATCGTATAGTTTCAACGACTCCGGCTTCAGGTTGTGCTTCTTGTCCAGCTCGGAAGCAAGATAATAGTAATCCGCCGCGCTGATCTGGTATTCCTTGTTTTTCTTCAATTCAGACAATTGCGCCAGCGCCTTGCCGATCCCCGCCTGCCCGATCGTGAGCCCGACCGCCTTGGCGATCGACTTTTTCGGCGCCTGGACCTCCTTTTTGGCCAGGATGTCGATGATGTCGTCGGTGATGCCGTAGCACCATTTGACCCCCACGTCGGTCCTGAAATAGTCGTTTTCCAACATGATGATGTCAATTCGGTCCTCGACAATCCTCGTCGAGTAGGCCTTATACCCGTCGGTCGAGCCGCCGTGGCTGATCAGGGTCTTTTTCGCGCCGTTCATGTCGATGGTGTCGAGCCACCAGCCATAGCCGTAATTCTGCCAGTCCTTGACGTGGGGGGTGAACATCTTTTCGTACAGCGCTTTGGACGTCAGCGTCCGGGTATCGAAGCATTCATGGTTGAATTTGGCCATGTCCCCGACCGTGGACAGGATCCCGCCGCTGCCCTTGCAATGGTCCATGGAAATATAGGATGGAAGCTTATAGCCATCCAGAAGATAATATTCATAGCCATACGCCCGCTTCGGGTCGATGTCCAAGTTGCTGTTCAGCGAGGAGTCGTTCATTTTAAGGGGGACAAATATCTTATCTTTCAATATCTCCTTAAAATTCCTTTTTGTGACCTTTTCACAAATGATCGCCAGCAGATTGTAGGCGATGCCGCTGTATTGAAAGCCGCTGCCGGGCTCGAACTTCAACGACGTCTCCCTGACCAGCTCCAGGTATTGGTCCGAATCGTACATCCAGCGGACCCGTTTTTTCGACAGGTTGGGGATCGCCCCGTGGTCCGGGATCCCCGAGGTGTGGGTCAGCATCTGGTGGATGGTGGCCCGGTCTTTGCCCGGGCCATCATACTGCGGGATATAG